>CAYVWO010000024.1:7965-15464 GCA_964455495.1 uncultured Tessaracoccus sp. | reverse complement strand
CGGCTCTGGACCAGGAGGCCGATCAGGTTCGCCACCCCGCGCCCGGTCGCGCACACGATCAGCGTGCGCACGCGCGGGCGGTTGAGGTACCGCTCATAGGCCGCGGCGAAGTGGAGGGCGAGGAAGCTGAGATCGGCCTCGGAGAGCTCGATGTGCTCGCGGCAGGCATCCTCGACCGCGCGGTAGATCCGCGCGTACTGGACGAGCACCTCCTGCACGATCATGTTGGGCTCGATGATCGAATTGCGCAGCTTCGCGAACCGGTCGGAGAGGTGCGCGGTCAGGCCCTGCAGGAGCCGCTCGTCGACGCCGAGCTCGACGTTCAGCTGGGCGTCGACGCGGTCGATCAGCCCACGCGCGACCTCGGTCACGGCTCCCAGTTGCCCCCGCCGGTCGCCATCTCGTGCGCGGCGGCCACCAGGAAGGCCTCCTGGAAGACGAAGTCGAGGTCGTCGGCGCTCAGGACGACCCCGGTGGCCTCCGCGAACTCCCTCGCCGCCTTCTGGATGAACCCCCGGAGCTCATCCGGGGCCTCGCCAGGCGGCTGCGCGTCGTGCGGCAGGCTGAGCGCGAGCGCGAGGCGCAGCAGCATGCCCCCGATGGCGATGTCGTTGGGCGCGGCGAAGTGCTCCTGCAGGGAGTCGACCACCGAGGCGACGCACGCGGAGGTCGCCTCCGGGCTGGGAAAGCGGTCCATGACCATCCGCAGCGGCAGCGAGAGCGACTCGACTTCGAGCCGGCTCGGGTCCCAGACGTACGACGTGAGCCAGGCCAGGTCGTCGTGGCGGAGGTTCGCCCTGAGCACCTGGTCCAGCGCGAGAAGCACCCGCGCCCGGGCGCCGATCGGTGTGATCCCAAGCCGTGTCCGCTCAAGCCGGATGTCGAACGGCTCGAGCTCCATTTCCAGGTCGGCGAGGTCGTGCAAGACGGTGTTGCGGGCGACGCCCAGGTCGTCGGCCAGCCGGTTGATCGAGGTCGGCGACGGCGAGAGGAGGATCATCAGGCAGATCGTCGCGCGTCGGCCGCGCTGGTCCGTGTCGAAGACGGAGGGGCGCACCTCGGAGAGGAGCGCAGCCCGCTCCTCGTCGCTGCAGTTGACCCACAGCCCGCGGGTGCCCGCCGAGCTGAGGGTGTAGCCGCGGTCCTCGAGCCAACGGCGGGCGCGGTTGATGTCGGTCTTGATCGTGCGCTCGCTCACGCCGGCGCGCGCCGAGATCTCGGCGAGCCGCACGGGCGTCGTCGCCCGCAGGATGTCGCCGAGCACTTCCGCGCTGCGTGGGTTCAGAGGCACCTGTTTCTACTCACTTCCTCGTGTCCTCGAGACGTACGCTATGGCTCGGTCGCGCCCCTCGCCAGATGCAATTGGCTGCCTGTTGTCGGGGCGATCCGCTGCCACGGTCGAGCGTCCTCGGGCCCGGGGCCTGGTCGCCCGGTACGCTGGCTCAATGCAGTTTGGCCACCTCGACGATCTCCGGAACCCGGCCGTCGTCATCGGGTTCTCCGGATGGAACGACGCCGGAAATGCCGCAAGCGACCTCCTGCACCACCTGATGGAGGCCTACCCGGGCACAGATCTCGGCCTCATCGACGACGAGCGCTACTTCGACTTTCAGCACACGCGACCGATGCTGAACCAGGCCGCGGACGGCCCGTGGGTCGAGTGGCCGGCGCTGCGGATCCGCGCGGTGCATCACCCTGCGCGCGACATCGTGACGATCATCGGCCCCGAGCCGAACCTGTTGTGGCGCACCTTCGCCCGCGAGCTCGTCGACAAGGTCAAGGAGGCGCGCCCCGAGCTGGTCATCTTCCTCGGCGCGATGTTGTCGGACACGCCGCACTCGCGGCCGCTCCCCGTCGGCCTCTACACCTCGGACCCGAAGCTTCAGGACCGCTTCGGCATGGAACCCAACGACTACACCGGGCCGACCGGCATCATCGGCATCGCCACGCAGATGATGCTGCACGAGCGGGTGCCCGCGGCGTCGATCTGGGTGTCGGTCCCCCACTACGTCGCGGCGCCGCCGAACCCGAAGGCGCAGGACGCACTGCTCAGCGAGCTGGAGACGGTGCTGAGCGTCGAGTTCGACCACGCCGAGCTGCCCGTCGAGGCCACGAAGTGGACGACCGCCGTCAACGCTCTCAGCCAACAGGACCCGGACATCGCCGAGTACATCGAGCACCTGGAGGAGGCGCGCGACGCAGAGGAGGTCGAGGGCGCCACCGGAGACACCATCGCGGCCGAGCTGGAGAAGTTCCTCCGCAAACAGCGCGACGAGTAGCCCTACGAGACGTCGATCCTCGCGGCCTGCAGGTCGAGGAAGTGCTGCGCCCTTTCGATCGTCTTCGAGCGGTACGTGCCGCTCGACCGGGCGTCGAGCAGCGCCGCCTGCTCGGCGTCGAGGAGCAGGCGCTGCAGCTCGATGCGCTGTTGCAGCTTCACGGGAACCGTTGACCACCCTGTGTCGGGGTCGTGTTCGTTGCCCGCCGCGAGGCTGGTCGCGCGCACGTGCTCGACGACCTTAGGGTCGAACGGTTTGCCGTCGGGGCGGTGCAGCGTCGGGCTGTCGAACATGTCCTGCGCCGCGACCCGCAGCTCGCCCACGAGCCGGGCGTACTCCCGGCGCGTCTCGTCCTTGTCGTCGCCCTGCACACCCAGCGCGCGGATGAGCCACGGGAGGGTGCCGCCTTGGCCGACGAGCGTGACGACGGCCACGATGAACGCGATCAGGATCAGCTCCGAGCGGTACGGCACGCTCGCGGGGATCGACTGCGCGGCGGCCAGGGTGACCACGCCGCGCATGCCGGACCAGGCGAGCACGGCGCCGCCGCGCCACCCCAGGCCTTGGGTGGCGAAGAAAGACGCGTCCGCGTGGCGTCGTCGGATGTACCTGGTCATCCGCTCCGTGCGCGGGGTGTCGGGCAGGTCGCTGTTCTCGATGTGGCGCAGCGCCCCCTCCAGGAACTCGGCCTGCTGCTGCCCCCTGGTTCGGGAACGTCGGAGCCAGGCCACCAGGGGCACGACGAACGCGACGCGCACCACGACGAGCACGACGGTGGCGATCAGGCCGAGGGCGAAGGCATCCCAGACGCTGAGCCCGGCGCGGACGACGTCCTCCGCCAGCGACTTCAGCTGGAAGCCCATCAGCAGGAAGACGCCGCTCTCCAGCAACAGCTGGATGGTGCGCCAGTTCGTGCGCTCGGTGAGCCGGTCGTGGGCCGAGAACCGCTTGGCGCCCATGGTTCCCGTGATGAGTCCCGCCACGACGACGGAGAGCACTCCGGAGGCGTGGACCTCCTCCGCGGGGATGAAGGCCGCGAAGGGGACGACGAAGGACACCGACGTGGTGAGGACGGGGTCCTCCACCTTCGATCGGACCCAGACCGACGCGAACCCCACCGCGGCGCCGACGCCGATGGCCACGAGGACGGCGTAGGCGAAGTCGCCGAGCGCGCCCCAGAGCGTGATACCGCCGGCCGTGGCGGCGATGGCGGAGCGCAGCATGACGAGCGCCGTCGCGTCGTTGACCAGGCCCTCGCCCTCGAGGATGGTGACGAGCCGCGACGGCAGGCCGAGGCGCTTGCCGATCGAGGTGGCGGCCACGGCGTCTGGCGGGCTGATGACGGCCCCGACGGCGATCGCGGCGGGCAGGCTCAGGTCCGGGAGCAGCCACCAGATGACGAAGCCGCTCGCGAAGGCGGACACGACGACGAGCAGCACCGACAGCGCGCCGATGGCGCCGAAGTCGCGCCTGAAGTCGGTGGCTGGCATGTTGACCGCGGCCGAGTACAGCAACGGGGGGAGCACGATCACCAGGATCCACTCGGGGCTGATGGCCACCTGCGGGATGCCGGGGATGAAGCTCCCGCCAGGCCCACGACCACGAGCAGGATGGGTGCGGCCACACCGACGCGCGGGGCGAGCAGCGAGACGGCGACGATGATGAGCACCGCCGCGACGGCAAGTAGGGCTCCTTCGTCCAGCATCGATACCTCCCCGGGATCCTGGCGACGCCGATCGCCGCGGGAGAAGCTTAGTGTGCGCAGGCGCTCGCGGCGGAGGCCCTCAGCCGCTTGACCGCCTCGTTCGGGTCGTCGGCGCCGTAGACGGCCGAGCCGGCGACGAAGGTGTCCGCGCCGGCCTCGGCGGCCCGCTCGATCGTCGCGGCCGAGACCCCACCGTCGACCTGCAGCCAGATGGGGCGGTCCCCGAGCAGCTCGCGCGTGCGGCGGATCTTGGGCAGCACCAGGTCGAGGAAGGACTGGCCGCCGAAGCCCGGCTCCACAGTCATGAGGAGAACCATGTCGACCTCGTCGAGCAGGTCGGCGTACGCCTCGATGGGCGTGGCCGGCTTCAGCGCCATCGACGCGCGGGCGCCCTTGGCCCGCAGCTCGCGGGCCAGGCGGATCGGCGCCGCGGCGGCCTCCACGTGGAAGGTGACCGACTCGGCTCCGGCCTCGGCGTAGGCGGGCGCCCAGCGGTCCGGGTCGGCGATCATGAGGTGAATGTCGAGCATCTGGTCCGTCGCCCTGCGGATGGACTCCACGACGGGCAGCCCGATGGTCAGGTTCGGCACGAAGTGGTTGTCCATCACGTCCACGTGGACGGCGTCCGCGTCGGGAATCCTGGCGATCTCCCCCGCGAGGTTCGCGAAGTCGGCGTTCAGGATGCTGGGGGTGATGCGCATGGGCGAAGACTATCGAACAGGCTCCGTGCACAGATCTCTGTGTGCGTGATTGAAGGCGGGATATGGGGCCCTCCTGCGAGCATACAGAGATTGGTGCTCGCCACAGCGCGGCAGGTGGGCCTATGGTCGGACGATGAATGTCCGGATCAAGCGGGTCTACGAGCCCGCGTCTGACAGCGACGGCTATCGGGTGCTCGTCGACCGCATCTGGCCCCGCGGCGTGTCGAAGGAGGAGGCGCGCCTCGGCCTGTGGGACAAGGACGTGGCACCGTCAACCGAGTTGAGGAAGTGGTTCGGCCACATCCCGGAGCGCTTCGACGAGTTCGCCGCCAGGTACCGCGCGGAGTTGGACGCCTCGGGCGCGGCGACGGCGCTCCTCACCCAGTGTGCGGACCACGACCTCATCACGCTGCTCTACGGCGCCCACGACGAGGTGCACAACCAAGCCGTCGTCCTGGCGGCCTACCTCAGGGGACTCTGAGCAGCGCGAGGTACATGGCATCTGTACCGTGGCGCTGGGGCCAGAGCTGGACGTCGTCGCCGACGGCGCAGTCGGGGACTTCGGGGAGCGCGTCGGCGGCGCGGAGCCGGGTGACGTTCGGACGCTCGGCGAGAACGTCGTCTACCACCTCGACGGTCTCAGCGCGGTGCGGCGAGCAGGTCACGTAGGCGACGACGCCGCCGGGCACGGTGGAGTCGAGGGCGGTCCGCAGCAGCGCGCGCTGCAGGTCGCCTAGCGCGGTGACGTCGTCCGGCCGCCGGCGCCAGCGCGACTCGGGGCGACGGCGCAGCGCGCCGAGGCCGGAGCACGGGACGTCGACCATGATCCGCGAGAATGCGCGGCCCCACGCGGGTGTGGTTCCGTCTGCGGTGATGGTCACGGCCTTTCGACGCGGACCCGGGCGCTCCGCGCCGGGGGTCCGGCTCAAGGAGCGGTCGTACACAGAGAGCGCCTGCTGAACGAGCCGCGCACGGTGCTCCTGGGCCTCGCTGGCGAGCAGCCAAGTGCCTGCCTCGTTGGCGAGGCCCGCCAGCAGCGCCGCCTTGCCGCCCGGGCCTGCGCACGTGTCCAGCCAGGGGCCATCCGGCGCGGGGGTGCGGGCCAGCGCCCAGGCGACGAGCTGTGAGCCCTCGTCCTGCACGCCCGCCCTGCCGTCGCGGACGGCGGGCTGGTCCGCAGGGGTGCCTTGGGCGGTGGCGCCGAACGGCGAGTAGCGCGTGGGCTCCGCCTCCTCCAGGTCCGCGAGCTGGGCGAGACCCGGGCGCAGCACGAGCGTCGGCCGCGGGGCGACGTTGTTGGCTGCCAGCGCGTCGGCGAGCTCCTCGCGGGGAAGGACGTCGGCGTAGGCCGCCACGATCCATCGGGGGTGATGGCCGCGCACGGCGAGCGCGCCGATCTCGTCCTCGCCCGCCGCGATGAGTTCGGTCCACTCCTCCAGCGTGCGCGCCGAGACCTTCCGCATGACGGCGTTGACGAGGCCCGTCACGCGCTGGCCGACGGTGGCTCGGGCGAGGTCGACGGTGGAGCCGACGGCGGCGTACTTCTTGACCCGCATGCCCAGCAGTTGGTGGCAGCCGAGCCGCAGCAGGTCGACGACGGCGGGCTGGAGGCTCCCGAGCGCGCGCCCGGAGGCCCCCTCGATCACGCGGTCGTAGGTGCCCATGAGCCGGCAGGTCCCGGAGACGAGCTCCGTGGCGAGGGCGGCGTCGCGGGGGTCGAGGCCCGCGGTCGCGAGCCGTTTGGCGAGCGCCAGGTTGGCGTATGCGTCGTCGCCGGTGACCTGGCGCAGCACGTCGAAGGCGACGCGACGGGGGCTGGGGGCGCTCACGCCAGCCGCTTCCCGGAGACGCCGCCGCGGGCCCAGTCGGCGCCGGCCATGCGGCGCTTCCCCGGGGCCTGGACCTCGAGCAGCTCCAGCGCGCCGTCGCCGGTGCCGACGAACAGCTCCCGCTTCGTGACGGCCAGCTCCCCGGGGGCGAGCCCTTCCGGGCCGCCTACGCGCGCGCGGAACACCTTGAACCGGAGGCCGTCCAGCTCGCACCACGCGCCGGGTGCGGGCGAGCAGCCCATGACGAGGTTCCGCAGCTCGGCAGCGCTTCGGGCGAGTTCGAGGCGCGCGTCGTCGACGGTGATCTTGGGCGCCAGCGTGACGCCGTCGGCAGGCTGCGGCGTCGGCCGCTCCCCCGCCTCCACGAGGTCCATCGCCCTGACGAGCTGCCCCGCCCCCGACTCCGCGAGGGACGCCAGCACCTCCCCCGCTGTCGCGTCGGGCATCGGCCGCGACTCCATCAGGTAGACGTCGCCGGCGTCCAGCTCCCGCACTATCCGAAAGCTCGCCGTTCCGATCTCCTCGTCGCCCGCCAAGATCGCGCGCTGCACGGGGGCCGCGCCGCGCCAGCGCGGCAGCAGCGAGAAGTGCAGGTTCACCCTCCCGCGCGGCGGGATGTCGAGCGCCGACTGCGGCAGCAGCGCCCCGTAGGCGACGACGGCGCACGCGTCCGGCGCCAGGTCCCGGAGCCGCACCTGGAACTCCGGGTCGCGCGGGTGGACCGGCTTCAGCACCTCGACGCCCAGCTCCTCGGCGCGCGCGGCGACCGGCGACGGCGTCAGCCGCCTTCCCCGGCCCGAGGGCGCGTCCGGCCTTGTCAGCACGGCGACGACGTCGTGAGACGACGCCGCGAGCGCGTCGAGGGCGGGCACCGCCACCTCGGGGGTGCCGGCGAACACTAACCTCATCTGTCCTCCAGGGTCTCGGGGTCGACGGTGATGCTGAGCAGCCCGCGCTCCTTGCGCGCCGAGCGGATGGCCGCCGC
>CAYVWO010000024.1:0-7955 GCA_964455495.1 uncultured Tessaracoccus sp. | reverse complement strand
CCTCGGAAGCCCTCGGCGTGACGGGAATACCCGCGCTCATCCTCCTGACCCATCTCGGCGACGTGTACGCGAACGTCCTCCTGGAACCCTCCCTCGCGGGGCCCGAGGCGTTCTTCGCCGTCGCCGACGCCCACCTCGAAAACGGCAAGAAACTCGCGACCCTGCGCAAGAAGGCGGATTCGGCGAAGGGCGTCGAGCGCGCGAAAGGCCTGGACGCCTTTCTCGAGGCCCTGGCCCCCGGACAGCGCGAAAAGTACGGCGAGATGATCCGGGAGATCCCGACCCTCGACGCGGACGGCGGCGCGCGCAGCAGCGCGGCCCACCTCTCCGGGCCGACCTCGGTGGGCCCGAGCAGCTCGATCCCCGCCCAGTCGTCGTTGTCGAGGAACTCGCGCACCGCGTCGCCGTCTCCGACGATGCGGGCCAGCTTCACGGCGGGCATCAGCCCCGCGTCGGAGCGGTCGGCCAGCTCGCGCTCGATGTAGCCGGCGAGGTCGGCCCGGACCATCGCCTGGACGGCGGGGTGCGTGGACTCCCCCACGATCAGCACCGATCCCCCGTCCAGCGGCGCCCGGGCAAGCGCCGCGGCGGCCGACCAGCGCCGCACGGCCTCCTCGCCGGCACGAAGGTCGGCCCTTGCCAGCGTGATGTCGGCGTCGAGGATCAGCACGCCCGCGTAGCCCGACGGCGCGGGCGGCTCGGCCCCCGGCGTGGCGACGACGATGGCCGGCTGGTCCGGGACCTCGTCCCGGATCCGGTCTGCCGAGCTGTTGACCGCCAGCACGCCGGGGAAGGCGCGGGCCAGCTCCTCCGCGGTGCGCGCCGCGCCCGGCAACGTCGTCGACAACTCGGAGGTGTGGCAGTGCGGGCAGCTCCAGCGCGCGGGGGCGAAGCCGCAAAGGGCGCACTCGGGTAGGTCACGCCTGCGGGCGCGCATCGGCCCGGAGCACTTGGGGCAGCGCGCCGCGTTGCGGCAGCGGGAGCAGCGCAGCGAGGCCGAGTGCCCCACGCGCGGCACCTGGACGAGCACCGGCCCCCGGGCGAGGTGGTCGCGGAGGAAGCGGAAGGCGACCGACGGGATCCTGAGGCGCGCGGCGGTGGGGTCGCGCTCCCTGTCCAGCTCGCCGACCGCGCGGACGGGCGCGGACACGCGGCGGGCGTCGTCCGGCCGTAGGCTGATGTCGCCCAGCCATCCGCGCTCGAGGAGCGCCTGCGCGTCCGTCGAGCGGCCGTGGCCGGCGAGCAGCAGCGCCGCCGACTCGTGCGCCGCGCGCAGCACCGCGACCGTCCTGCTGTGCGGGTGCGGCGTGCGGGGGTCGGCATGGGCGTCGTTGCCGTCGTCGACGACGACGATCAGCCCAAGGTTCCGCAGCGGCGCGAACGACGCGCCCCGGGTGCCGAGCACGATCCGCGCCTGGCCGCGGCTCGCGGCCAGGTAGGCGCGGTAGCGCGCGGACTGGCCCGCCTCGAACGCGAGGCTGCCGACGGCGCCCGCGCCGAAGACGTCGTGGAAGCGCGGCGTGGCGCGCTGCAGCTCGCGCACCGTCGGGAACACGACCAGCGCGGAGCGGCCCGAACGCAGAGCGGCGTCAGCCGCCTCCACGATCCCGCCGATCAGGTCGCCCGGCCCCCCGGCGACGGCGACGACCTGCCACAGCGCGCGCGGCGAGCGGCCAGCGGCCAGGGCCTCGAGGAAGGATCCGCCCGCCGGGTAGGCCGGCAAGACCGACGGCTCCGGCGCGGGCCGCGGGGCGGGCCACTCCCGCTGGGGCGCCTTCTCCGTCGACGCGTGGCGCGGCGGGATGGCGAGCCGGGCGACGTCCGGCCAGGTGCCGGCGTAGTGATCGGCGACCGCGCGGATCATCCCGTAGACCCGGGGCGTGACGATGGGCTCGGGCGAGATCACTTTGCCGAGCTTGGCGAGCTCCGGGTGCTCCGAGGCGTCGGCGAGCTCGACGATCCACCCGCGCTGCTGCTGTCCGCTGAAGCGGACCTGCACGCGGGCGCCGACGACGGCCGCCTCCGCCAATGCCTCGGGCACCTCGTAGTCGAAGAGGCGATCAAGGTGGGCGAGGGGCACGTCGACGGCGACCCGCGCGACGGACAAGGCCTATCCCTTGACTGCGGCCGCCAGGGCCGCGGCCCGGTCGGTGCGCTCCCAGGTCGCGTTCGGCAGCTCGCGGCCGAAGTGGCCGTAGACCGTCACGTCGCTGTAGATGGGCCGCAGCAGGTCCAGGTCGCGGACGATCGCGCCGGGGCGCAGATCGAACGTGGCGAGCACGGCGTCGCGGATCTGCTCCTCCGGCACGACGGCGGTTCCGAACGTGTCGAGGTAGAAGCCGACGGGGTGCGCGGCGCCGATGGCGTAGGCGGCCTGCACCTCGCAGCGCGCGGCGAGCCCGGAGGCGACCACGTTCTTGGCAACCCAGCGCAGCGCGTACGCGGCCGACCGGTCCACCTTCGTCGGGTCCTTGCCGGAGAACGCGCCGCCGCCGTGGCGGGCCATGCCGCCGTAGGTGTCGACGATGATCTTGCGGCCGGTCACGCCCGCGTCGCCCATGGGGCCGCCGACGACGAAACGGCCGGTGGGGTTGACGAGCACGCGCTCGGGGAGCGCGAAGCCGTACGCGTCGAGGACGGGCTCGATGACCGCAGTCGTGAGGTCGGCCGTCAGCTGCGCGGCCGTCGCCTCCTCGGCGTGCTGCGTGGAGACGAGCACCGTTTCGACCCCTTCGGGGCGGCCGTCGGCGCCGTAGCGGACCGTGACCTGGGTCTTGCCGTCGGGGCGGAGGTAGTCGAGCGTTCCCAGCTTGCGCACCGCGCTCAGCCGCTCGGAAAGGCGGTGCGCCAGGTCGATGGGCAGCGGCATCAGCGAGGGGGTCTCGTCGCACGCGAAGCCGAACATCAGGCCCTGGTCGCCCGCGCCCTGCCGGTTGACCGCGTCCTCGTCGGCGTCGACGCGATGCTCGTAGGCATCGTCCACGCCCTGAGCGATGTCCGGCGACTGGCTGCCGAGGGCGACGGTGACGCCGCAGGACGCCCCGTCGAAGCCCTTGTCGGACGAGTCGTAGCCGATGTCGAGGATGCGGCGGCGGGCGATCGACGCGACGTCGGCGTAGCCCTCCGTCGTGACCTCGCCTGCGACGACCACCAGGCCGGTCGTGACGAGCGTCTCGACGGCGACCCGGGACCCCGGGTCCTCGGCGAGCAGGGCGTCGAGGATGGAGTCGGAGATGGAGTCGGCGATCTTGTCCGGGTGACCCTCGGTCACGGACTCCGATGTGAAGAGACGGCTCATGGGAGCACTCCTATCGCGGCAGCAAGCCGCAGACGGCGAGGTGTGTTGTCGGCGGCAACAAGCCGCCCCTCGGGTAGTGGGGAGCGTCGGCGAGGTTCAGGCTACGACGCGGCGTCGGCGTCCGCGAACGGATCGACGAACGTGAAGGCGGGATCGATCTCGGTGGTCCGGGCGGCCTCCTCGGCGGCCGGGTCGATCTGCGTGAACTGGAGCATGCCGGCGTTCATTTCGCGCAGCGCGATCGACAGCGGCTTCTCCTCCGGGGCGGCCGGCACCATCGGGCCGACGTTCTCGAGAAGGCCCTCGCCGAGCTGCGAGTAGTACGCGTTGATCTGGCGCGCGCGCTTGGCCGCGAACAGGACGAGGCGATACTTGGAGTCGATGTCCTCGAGCAGGTCGTCGATGGGCGGGTTTGTGATGCCCTCAGGCTGAGTATTCAATGTCATCCTTCGATAAGGGGTCGCATGCGAGGCCAAGCAAGCTTACCAGGGAGGCGACGGTTTCCTCGATCTCAGCGTTGACGATCCGATGATCGGCCTCGTGCCGGGCCTCCAGCTCCTGCCTGGCGGTGGCGAGGCGGCGGGCCTGCGCGGCCTCGTCCTCGGTGCCGCGACCGCGCAGCCGCTCGACGAGCTCCTCCCAGCTGGGGGGCTCGAGGAAGACGAGCCGGGCCTCGGGCATGTTCTGCTTGACCTGGCGGGCCCCCTGGAGATCGATCTCCAGGACAACGCAGCGGCCGTCCGCGAGCGCGTCCTCCACTGCGGCCTTTGGCGTGCCGTAGTAGTTGGCGCCGTGCACCACCGCCCACTCGAGCAGGTCGCCGCCGTCGATCAGGCGCCGAAACTCGTCGGAGCCGACGAAGTGGTAGTGCACGCCGTCGACCTCGCCCGGCCGCGCGGGGCGCGTGGTCATCGAGACCGAGTAGAAGGCCTCGGGGTGCGCGGTGCGCAGCCGCGCGCACACCGTCCCCTTGCCGACCCCGCTGGGGCCGGAGATCACCCAGACGCCTGATCCGCTCACCCGGGAAGCTTAGCCGAGCAGCTCGCCGAGGCGCTCGATCTGGTGGCGTCCGAGACCGCGGATGCGACGGTTCGGGGCGATCTGAAGGTTCTCCATGATCTCGGTCGCGCGGGTCACGCCGACGCGCGGGAGGGCGCGAAGCAGGTCGACGACCTTGATCCGGGAGAGCGTGTCGTCGGCGGCCGCCGTGCTCAGCGCGTCGGTGAAGCTGATCGTGCCCGCCTTGACCTGCTCCTTGAGGTCCGCGCGGGTGCGACGCGCCTGCGTCGCCGCCTCTCGCGCGGCCTGCAGTTGCTCTTCGCTCAACTGAGGAATCGCCATGATAAAACCCCTACTCCTTCGCGGTTGGCCCAGGTGCGGTCTCCGCCGGTGGAGAAAATCTAGCGGGTTCGGCCCCAGTTACGAATTTCTGGGTGCACTTTGGTGGATTCGAACGATTTTACAGTCCCATAAGGGCCTTTGCCCTGTCCAGGAGTGCCTCCCGGCCGTGCCCGATCACGTCGCGGCTTGCCGTCGGCAGCACGTGGCGCAGCGCCGGGCCGAAGACCTCGCGGAGGCCGTCGATGGTGCCGCCCTGGGCGCCGACCCCCGGGGCGAGGATCGACGCGTTGAAGGCGTCCAGGTTGCACCCGGGGTCCCGATGCGTGGCGCCGACGACGAGGCCGACGGCGTGGTCGTTGTCCGGGTTCAGCGCGGCGATGGTGTCGACGACGTGCTGGGCGACGCTCGCTCCCCCGGCGTCCGCGAGCTGGATGGTGCCGCCGTCGGGGTTCGAGGTGCGGGCTAGCACGTAGAGGCCGTGGCCGCCCGCGACGGCGGCCTCTATGGCCGGGGTCAGGGAACCGACGCCGAGGTATGGGCTGAGCGTGATGGCGTCCGCCCTCGTCGGTGCGTCGTCGCCGAGGAAGGCCGCCGCGTAGCCGGCCATCGACGAGCCGATATCGCCGCGCTTGACGTCGAGAATGCTGAGCGCGCCCGCGGCCCGGATGTCGGCCAGGACCCGCTCCAGCACCGCGACGCCGCGCGAGCCGTAGGCCTCGAAGAAGGCCGACTGCGGCTTGAACACCGCGACGGTGCCGCCCAGCTCCTCGACGATGCCGCGGGCGCATCGCTCGAGGCCGTCGACGTCGTGGGCGAGGCCCCAGGCGTCGAGGACGCCCGGCATCGGGTCGATGCCGACGCACAGCCTTCCGCGCTCGGCGGTCAGCGCGGCGAGCCGCTCGGCGTAGGTGGTGGTCATGCGGGCCTCCTCAGCTCCTGGAGCCCGCGGACGAGCGCGGGCCCCTCGTAGATGAATCCGGTGTACAGCTGGAGCAGCGTCGCGCCGGCGTCGAACATGCGGGCGCCGTCGGCAGGCGTCATGATGCCGCCCACGCCCATCACGGGCAGGCCGGTGTTGGCGGCCAGGTGCTCGACGAAGGCCAGGGCCCGCGCGGTCAGCGGCGCGCCGCTGAGCCCGCCGGCCTCGTCGGCCAGCGCCGCGTCGGGGGCCGCGAGGCCCTCGCGCGACAGCGTGGTGTTGGTGGCGATGACGCCGGAGACCGCGGAGTCGTTCACGACGGCGAGGGTCTCGGCGAGGTCCGCGCCCTCCAGGTCCGGCGCCAGCTTCACGAACACGGGCACCGGCCGAGCGGAGAGGCGGGCGGCCTCGTCGGTCAGCGCGCCCAGGAGCCCCGCGAGCTCGGACGCGGCCTGGAGGCTACGCAGCCCCGGGGTGTTGGGGCTGGAGACGTTGACGGCGATGTAGTCGGCCAGCGGGGCGAGCAGGCGCAGGGACGCGAGGTAGTCGTCGGTGGCCTCCCCCAGCGGGGTCGCCTTCGTCTTGCCGAGCGAGATGCCGAGCGGGATGCCGAGCGCCCCGTTGCCGCGGGCCACGCCCTTGGCGCGGAGCGTCTCGGCGAGCGCGGCGGCGCCGTGGTTGTTGAAGCCCATCCGGTTGACGATGCCCTTGCTCGCCACCGCGCGGAAGACGCGCGGCTTGTCGTTGCCCGGTTGGGCGTGGGCGGTGACGGTGCCGAGCTCGGCGAAGCCGAACCCGAATCGCGCCCACGCCTGGGCCGCGACGCCGTCCTTGTCCAGGCCCGCGGCCAGCCCGATCCGGTTCGGGAACCGGACTCCGGCCACCGTGACCGGGTCCGCGGTGCGGGGCCGAGCCCCGCCGGGCACCTTGGCGAGCGCGCCGATCATCGCCTCGTGGACCCTCTCGGGGTCTCCCCCGGCGTACCGGAAGAGCCCGAGCCGGGCCACGTGGTAGGCGGAGCGCAACGCCCTGGTGCCGAGCGTCGTCACCGCGCGGCCCAGTCCTGGAGCGACCGGACCTCGACCTCGCCGCGCTGGAGCGCCTCGATGCCTTGGGTCGCCGCGCCGAGGCCGGGAACCGTGGTGACCAGCGGCACGTCGGCCAGCACGGCCGCGGTGCGGATGTGGTAGCCGTCCTCGCGGGTGCTCGCGCCGGAGTCTCCCGTGCCCTCGGGGGTGTTGAAGATCAGGTCGATCTGCCCCGAGGTGATCATGTCCGTGATGCTCGGCACGGCGTCGCCGTCGTGGCGCTCGTGCAGCTTCAGCACGTCGTCGGCCGCGATCCCGTTGCGGCGCAGCACCGCGGCGGTGCCCCTCGTCGCCAGCCCCCGGAAGCCCAGGTCGACCAGGCGCTTGATCGGCCAGATCGCGTGCCGCTTGTCGCGGTCGGCGATCGACACGAAGATCGTCCCACCCGTCGGCAGCGCGCCGCCCGCGGCGGCCTCCGCCTTCGCGTACGCGGTGCCGAAGTTGTCGCTGAGGCCCATGACCTCGCCCGTCGAGCGCATCTCGGGCCCGAGCAGCGTGTCGACGAAGGCGCCGGCCGCGGTCCGGAACCGGTTGAACGGCATCACGGCCTCCTTCACGGCGACCGGGGCGCCGGGCACGGGCGTCGATCCGTCGCCCTCGGCACGCAGCGCGCCCTCCTCGCGGAGCTGCGCGATGGACTTGCCGAGCATCAGCAGCGCGGCCGCCTTGGCCAGAGAGGTGCTGGTCGCCTTCGAGACGAACGGCACGGTTCGCGACGCGCGAGGGTTGGCCTCCAGGACGTAGAGCGTGTCGGCGTGCAGCGCGAACTGGATGTTCAGCAGCCCTCGCACGCCCACGCCGTCGGCGATCTCCCGGGTGTAGTGCCGGATCTGCTCGATGACGGCGTCGCCGAGCGTGATGGGGGGCAGCGAGCAGGCCGAGTCGCCGGAGTGGATGCCGGCCTCCTCGATGTGCTCCATGACGCCGCCGATGTAGAGGTCCGTGCCGTCGTAGAGGGCGTCGACGTCGATCTCGACGGCGTCGTCCAGGAAGCGGTCGACGAGGCCGGGCTGGTCCTCGCTCACCTCGGTCGCCTTCGCGATGTAGGTCTCGAGGGACTCGTCGTTGTAGACGATCTGCATGCCACGGCCGCCGAGCACGTAGCTGGGGCGAACCAGCACCGGATAGCCGATCTCGCGCGCGATGGCCTTGGCCTCGTCGGCCGTGGTTGCCATGCCGTGCTTCGGGGCCGGGAGGCCGGCGCGGGCAAGCACGCGGCCGAACGCGCCGCGCTCCTCGGCGAGGTTGATCGCCTCGGGCGACGTGCCGACGATCGGCACGCCCGCGTCCTTCAGCGTCTGCGCGAGCT
>CAYVWO010000023.1:2038-15930 GCA_964455495.1 uncultured Tessaracoccus sp. | reverse complement strand
GTCGTTGGCGCCGTCCTCCCACGGGTCGTACGGCTCGTCGTCGTCATCCTCGTCGACGAAGCCCTTCGACGGGTCGTACTTGTCGCGCAGCTCGCCGCCGATGGTGGCGAGGTCACCCAGCAGCTCGTCTGGCAGCGTGGTAAGGATCTCGCTGATGTAGTTGGCCGCGGCCTCCTCGGTCGGGACCTCGCGGTTCTCGCGCTGCGACTGGTACCAGCGGTGCTCCAGCACCTCGTGGAAGATCTGGGCGGCGTCGCGCTTGCCCTGCAGGTGAGAGGGGATGCTGCCGACGGCGGGCTCGAACACCTCGACGAGCCACTGATGCGCGGCAACCGACTCCGGCGCGTGGGGCGCGGCCTTCGCGCGGAATGTGTCCATGTCGTTCAGCATCCGCCGGGCCTGGTGCTCCTCGGCGTCGAGCCCGGTAAGCCGCATCAGGCGTCGGGTGTGATGGCCCGCGTCGACGACCTTCGGACGCATCCGGATGGTGCGGCCGTCGGGGGAGGCGTCGACGTCGATCTCCGCGACGTCGAAGCCCAGGGCGTTCAGCCGCCGCACGCGTCCCTCAAGGCGGTACAGCTCGGACTCGTCGAACTCCTCGACCCCGGTCAGCTCGGCCCAGAGCTGGTGATAGCGCTCCTCGATGGTGCCGACGAGCCACTGCGGGTCGAGCGACGGGTCGAGGATGCCGCCGGCCTCGAGGTCGAGGAACTCGCCGAAGAGGTTCGTGCGCGCGATCTGAAGGTCGTGCGCGCGCTGGCCGTCGGTCAGCTGGTCGTGCACCTCGCCGGTCTCGGCGTCGACAAGGTACGCGGCGAACTCGCCGGCGTCGCGCCGGAACAGGATGTTCGAGAGCGACACGTCGCCCCAGTAGAACCCGCTCAGGTGCAGCCGGACTAACAGGACGACCATCGCGTCGAGCAGGCGCCCCACCGTCTCGTGCTTCACGCCGGGGTAGAACAGCGAGCGGTACGGCAGCGAGAAGGGCAGATGCTGGGTGAGGAGGACCGGGTCGAGCGGGTCTCCGTTGATGTCCACGCGCCCGAGCACGACGCCGACCGGCTCGACGGATGGGATGCCGAGGTGCTTCAGCTCGGTCAGCAGCCGGTACTCCTGGACCGCGACCTCCTCGAGGATCTCCTTCGCGGCGAGGATTTCGTCGCCGACCTGCAGGAACCGCACGACGTGCCGGGAGATGCCCCGGGGGAGCGCCACGAGGTACTGCGTCGGCCACTGGTCGAGTGGCGCGCTCCACGGCAGCCGGATGAGGTCGGCGTCGGGCTTCGCGGCTAAGAATCTTGGCACGGGCTAAGCCTAGCCGGGTAAGGGCGCTGGGCCGAGTCCCTTTCGACGCGGCGCTTCGCGCGCGCCGGGCTCTACGGAGCGGTTGCGCGGTCGAGCGCCTCGGTGACCACGGCCACCAGGTCGGCGGCGGCCTCGATGCCGACGCTCATCCGGATCAGCGCGTCGCCGATCCCGGCCTCGGCGCGGGCCTCGGGCGTCATGCCGGCGTGCGTCATCGTCGCGGGAACACAGACCAGCGACTCGATGCCGCCGAGCGACTCCGCGAGGTGGAAGACCTGCCGCCCGTCGAGGAAGGCGTCGACGGCGGGGGCGCCGCCGGCCAGCTCGAACGACACGAGCGAGCCCATCCCCAGCTGCTGGCGCACCGCGAGGGCGTGGCCTGGGTGGTCGGCGAGGCCGGGGTAGTGGACCCGCGCGACGGCGGGGTGCTCCCGCAGCACCGGCACCAGCGCGGCGGTGTTCTCGGCGTGCACGCGCAGCCGCGCGTCGAGGGTGCGGAGCCCGCGCAAGGTCAGGTACGCGTCGAACGGGCTGCCGGTGAGGCCAAGCGCGTTGGCCCACAGTCGCAGGCGCTCGTGCTGCTCCGGGTCCGCGGCGACGACCGCGCCGCCGACGACGTCGGAGTGGCCATTCAGGAACTTGGTCGTCGAGTGCAGGACGAGGTCCGCGCCGAACTCCAACGGGCGCTGCAGCAAAGGGGAGAGGAACGTGTTGTCGACCGCGACCAGCGCGCCGACGGCGTGCGCCGCGTCCGCCGTCGCCCGGATGTCGGTGATCCGCAGCAGCGGATTCGACGGCGTCTCGACCAGCACCAGGTCCGGGCGCCGGTCCACCGCCGCGGCGAAGGCGTCCGCGTCGTTGAAGTCCACGAAGTCGACGGCGAAGCGGCCCTGCTCGGCGAGGAAGACCAGCAGCCGCCACGTGCCGCCGTAACAGTCATGCTGGGCGAGCACCCGGCCTCCGACGGGGACCAGAGCCTCGACGACGAGGGTGAACGCCGCGAGGCCCGTCGCCACCGTCGTCGCGCCTGCCCCGCCCTCGAGCGTTGCCAGGGCGTCGTTCAGCTGATCTCGGGTGGGGTTGCCGGAACGCGAGTAGTCGTACTGGCGCGGCGTCGCGGGCCCCTCGAACGTGTAGTTGGTGCTCAGGTAGATGGGCGGAACCACGGCCCCATGCGCGGGGTCCACCCCGAGCCCCGTGCGCATTCCTGTCGTCCAACGTCCAAGCTCAGCCACCGGATCAACGTATCCCACCCTGCCGACGGCGCGCGCCGCTGTTCGCAGCGGGCGCAGCCGCCGGCCCCCGCGACAACCTATGCGCGGACGGCGCCCGTGGACTCGCCGACGAGCAGCTCGCCGCGGATCGACAGCGGGCTGAACGCGCGCGTTCCCTCGGTGACGGCGCGCACGAGGAAGCGCGACGTCTCCCTCGCGATCTCCTCGGTCGGCTGGACCACGGTGGTCAGCGACGGGACGCAGTAGCGGGCGAAGTCCAGGCCGTCGAAGCCGGTGACCGAGAGGTCGCCAGGCACCGCGACCCCATGGTCGCGGGCCGCGCGCATGGCGCCGAGCCCGGCCGCGTCGCATGGGGTCACGATGGCCGTGACGCCGTCCGGGGCGCGCCCGTCGGTCAACCAGGCGGAGACCGAATCGTAGCCGTTGCCCATGGTGTAGATGTCGTCCGGGTCCGCGCTCGGAACGAGCCAGCCGTCCTCCGGCGCGATGCCTGCGTGGGCGAGCGCGTCGCGGTAGCCCTGATAGCGCAGCGCCCAGGCATGGTCCGACTCCAGGGAGAATCCCGCGCTGGCCGGGCCGAAGGCGATGCGGCGGTGGCCGAGGGCCAGCAGGTGGCGGGTGAGCTCGGCCGCGCCGGACTTGTCGTCCACAGACACCGACGGTGCGCCGTCGAGCAGGCCCATGGCCGTGCAGAACACCACCGGGATGCCGACCCCGGCCAGGTAGTCGGCGAGCGAGGGGTCGTCCGGGACGAGCTTGTTGCCGAAACGCCCCAGGAACACCAGCCCCGCGAGGCGACGCTCGGTCGTCAGCCGGATGATCGTGGCGGTGTTGGCGTCCTGGTCGCTCACGTGGACGGGGTGCAGGTCGAGCCCGGCGTCCGCGAGCTGGTCGCGGACCACGCCGAGGATGTGGTTCGACAGCTCCGAGGTCCAGCCCTGGAAGACGACGGCGACTGTGCGGGTCGACGAGATCTTCAGGTTCTTCGCGGCCGCGTTGGGGACGTAGCCGGTCTCGCGGGCGACCTGGAGGATCCGCTCCCTCGTCCGGGGGCTGATCCCCGTGCGGTCGTTCATGGCCCGCGAGACCGTGCTGACGGCGACGCCGCAGCGCTCGGCGAGCTCGGTGATCGTGATGCTCGACATCGATCACCCCTCGCCGATGTGGCCGCGGCGTCGCATCGTCGTCAGCCCTTGACCGCGCCCGCGACGATGCCGCGGATGATGTGCTTCTGGCTCGCCAGGTAGAAGACGATCACCGGGATCATCGCGAGCACCAGCACGCCCATCATCGCGCCCATGTCGACGGAACCGTAGCCGCCGCGCAGGTACTGCACGGCGATGGGGATCGTCTTGTAGTTCCTGAGGTCGAGCACCAGCGAGGGGAGCAGGTAGTCGTTCCACAGCCACATGATCTCGAGGATAGCGACGGTGACCATGGCCGGCTTGAGGATGGGGAGCACGACCTGGAAGTACATCCGGACGGTGCCGCAGCCGTCGATCAGGGCCGCCTCCTCCAACTCGCGGGGGATGCCCTTCACGAAGCCGGTGAAGATGAACACCGCGAGCCCCGCGCCGAAGCCGAGGTAGACGACCCAGATGCCGATCGGGTTGCCGAGACCGAGGTAGTCGGCTAACCAGGAAAGCGTGAACATCACCATCTGGAACGGCACGACCAGGTTGAACAGGAAGATCAGGTACAGGAACTTCGCGTACTTGTTGTCCACCCGGACGATCCACCACGCCGTCATCGACGTGCAGAGCAGGATCCAGAACGCCGATCCCAGCGTGATCACCAGCGACCACCCGAAGGCCTCGACGAGTCCGGTCTTCTGGATGCCGAGCAGGTAGTTGTCGAAGCCGACGAAGGTGTCGGCGTTCGGCAGCGAGAACGGCTCGGTCGAGATGAAGATCTTCGCCTTGAAGGAGTTGATGACCACCAGCGCGATCGGGTAGAGGTACGCCAGCGTCAGCACCGAGAAGAAGACGGTCCAGGCCGTGGGCCGCTTGACCTCATTCATTTCCGGCCTCCTTCGAGCGCACGAACCAGTTCTGCAGCAGCGTGACGGTGGCGACGATGATCAGGAAGACGACCGCCTTCGCCTGGCCGACGCCCTCGAACCCCGGGCGGCCGTAGAACGTGTTGAAGATGTTGAGCGCCAACAACTCGGAGGTCCGGGAGGGGGCACCGTTGGTGAGGGCGAGGTTCTGGTCGAACATCTTGAACCCGCCGGAGAGGGTCAGGAAGGTGCACACGGTGATCGCGGGCATCACCAGCGGCAGGATGACGTGCCACAGCGTCTGCCGGCGGCTCGCGCCGTCGACCTCCGCGGCCTCGAGGACGTCGCCGGGGATGGATTGCAGGCCCGCGATGTAGATCACCATCATGTAGCCGATCTGCTGCCATGCGGTGAGCATCACCATGCCCCAGAAGCCGTAGGTGGCGGAGTAGGTGATGGACCGCTCCCAGAATCCCAGGATGCCGTTGAGCAGCAGCAGCCAGATGTAGCCGAGCACGATGCCGCCGATGAGGTTCGGCATGAAGAACACCGAGCGGAAGATGTTCGCGCCCTTGATCGCCTTCACCAGGATGTAGGCGACGAAGAACGCGGCGACGTTGATGATGACGGCGGTGACGATCGTGAACGCCGTGGTGTACCACAGGGAGTGGAGGAAGACGGGGTCCGTGAAGACCCTCGTGTAGTTGGCCATGCCGACCCAGGTGGCGCTCGTGATGGTGTTGAACTTCGTGAACGACAGGTAGACCCCCATCACGAAGGGGACGACGAAGCCGATGCAGAACGCGAGGACCGTGGGGCCGGTGAACAGCCAGCCCCAGCGTCTCATTGAGGTGTTCATTGAGATGACTCCTTATGAGAGACGTCCCGGAGCGCGACGCGCACGCTCCGGGACGTCTCCTTCGGATGGATCAGCTGTTGGCGAGCTTGACCTCGGCGGCCCAGCCGTCGACGAAGGCGGTCTCGACGCCGGTCCACTCACCGGTGCCCTGCGCGTACTCGAGCAGGGCCTGGCCGACGCCGCTCTTCCACTCGTCGGAGGGCATGACGGTGAAGTTCCAGGAGACCGGGATCTTGCCGGCCGCGGTGTAGGCCTGGTCCGCGAGCACCAGCGGGTTGGTGGGCGCGAACGCATCGAAACCGGAGAACGGCGTCACGAAGCCCATGTCGTTGACCAGCGCGGACTGGCCGGTCTCGGAGGTGATGACCCACTCCAGGAACTTCACGGATGCGGCCTGGTTCTCGGCGGACGCCTGGCTGTTGACCACCCAGTAGTTCTCCGAGCCGGTCGTGAGGCCCTGGTTCTCCTCGCCGTCGGCGCCGATGTAGATCGGCAGCATGCCGAGGTCGTCGTCGGCCATGCCGGCGCCGGACAGGTCGCCGTAGGCCCAGGTGCCGTTCTGCAGGAACACGGCCTTGCCGGTGGCGAACTCGGCCGTGGCGTCCTCCATGGTCTTGCCGGAGAGCGTGGTCGGGGCGACCGTCGCGTTGTTGATGTACAGGTCGAAGATCTGCTTGTAGTTCGGCAGGTAGGAGCCCTTGATGGTCTCGGGCTGCCCGACGATGTTGTCAGCCTTGAACTCGTAGTACAGCGGCAGGTTGGCCAGGTGCGTCTTGAAGCGCCAGTCGGACGACGGGTCGAAGCCGGACGAGGTGAACGCGCCCTCGACGCCCAGGGCGTCCTTGTTGGCCTGGATGCCCTCCGCGACGGCCTTGAGCGCGGCGAAGTTGTTCAGTTCCTCGATGGACTTGACGGCGGCGTCCGGCAGCTCGAAGTACTTGGCGAGCAGCGCCTTGTTGTAGATGAGGCCGTAGGTCTCGACGACGTAGGGCACGGCCGAGATCTGCGAGCCGTCGGCGCTGCTGAGCGCCATCTCGGAGACGTTGAGGTTCTTGTACATCGCCGTGTCGGTGAGGTCGGCGGTGTAGTCCTGCCAGGTGGCGAGGCCGACGGGGCCGTTGACCTGGAAGATCGACGGCGGGTCGGACTTGGCCATCTCGGACTTCAGCGTGGCGGCGTAGGTGCCGGAGGCCGCGGTCTCGACGGTGACCGAGACGCCGGTCTCCTCCTGGTACTTCTTCGCGAGCTCGACCCACTGCTCGGCCTGCTCGGGCTTGAAGTTGAGGTAGTAGACGGAGCCGGTCGCGGCGGGCGCGCCGGTCGTGCCGCCGTCAGAGGGCTTCTCTGCGGCGTCGCCGCCGCAGGCGGCCAGCGAGAGCGACAGGGCGGCCGCCGCGGCGACGGCCAGTGTCGACTTCTTGAGATTGCGCGTAGTCATGACGCTCTGATTCCTCCAGGGGATCGGTGGGTGACGGGCCCGGCACTCGCTGACAGGTCGTTCACCCGATGGACGGACAGGAACGGAAACGTTTCCTCTCATGGTCGACTCTACTGTCGGGCGAGGGGAGGGACAAGCTGAGGATGGTCACAATTCGGTAACGTTCCGCGGCGCGGACGGGCGGCTTCACGCGGCCGGGGGAGCCTCCGGGAGCCACGGCGACACGGCCCGGTTCAGCAGGGGGATGGTGGCGTAGGCGGCCATCGGCCACCCGCCGAGCAGGAGCGGGGGCAGGGCGGCGGGCACGGTGATCGCGACGGCGACGGCGAGGGCGACGATGCCCGCGGCGACGCCGAACGCGCCGAGCGCGTAGGGGAGCCTGACGAGGGGGATCAGCAGCGCGTTCTTCAGCGTCGCGCCGACGGGGTTCACGAACCGGGCCTGGAGGAACCAGGGGAAGGGGAATACGAGCGCCACGACGACGGTGACGAGGGCCTTCGCGACCAGCAGCTCGGAGACGGGCAGCAGGATCCACGACGCGGCCAAGCCGCCGACCAGCGGCGCGGCAACCAGCCAGAGCAGGGTCGCTTGGCGGAGGTTCTCGCGGAACGAGCGAAGAAACATCGACGTCGTGCCGCCGCCCTGACCGTCGTGGATCCGCCACAGGGTGTCGTACAGCGCGGTCATGGCCGCCCCGAAGGTGACGAGCGGGAGCGACGTGACGATCAGGAGGAGGTTGAGGAGAACGAGGTCGCCGATGCGGGCGACGCCCTGCCAGAAGGGGGCCTCGGTGTCGAAGATGCGGCCGAACAACCTTGCTCCTTCGTTAGCGCGCCTGCGTTGACGAAGGATACCCGGGAACGGCGTTGGGCCCCGCGGACGAATCCGCGGGGCCCAACAGTTGCCGGGGCGACTGAGGTCAGCTGATGCGAGCCTCGGTCTTGTTGCTGAAGACGTGCACCTGGCCGGGCTCGGCGGCAAGACGAACGACGTGGCCCTTCTCCGGGGCGGTGCGGGCGCCAACGCGGGCGACGAACTGCTGCGCGGTGACGATCTCGTCGGCCGAGAGGCCAGCGAGCGTGCCGTACAGGTACGAGTCGGCGCCGAGTTCCTCGACGATCGCCACGTCGAGGCCGATGCCCTCAGGCGAAACCTTGAAGGCCTCGGGGCGGATGCCGACGGTCAGGGTGCTCTCGCCGGACGCCTTGGCCAGGACGTCGCGGGGGACGGGAACGGTGTAGTCACCGATCTGCACGCCGCCCTCGACGATCTTGCCCGACATCAGGTTCATGGCCGGGGAGCCGATGAAGCCGGCGACGAACAGGTTCTTCGGGGAGTCGTACAGGGCCAGCGGGGTGTCGACCTGCTGGAGGATGCCGTCCTTCATGACCGCGACGCGGTCGCCCATCGTCATGGCCTCGACCTGGTCGTGCGTGACGTAGACGGTGGTGACGCCGATGCGCTGCTGCAGCGCGGCGATCTGGGTGCGGGTCGAGACGCGCATCTTGGCGTCGAGGTTCGACAGCGGCTCGTCCATGAGGAACACCTGGGGGGAGCGGACGATCGCGCGGCCCATGGCGACGCGCTGGCGCTGGCCACCCGAGAGGGCCTTCGGCTTGCGGGCGAGGAAGTCCTCGAGCCCGAGCATCTTCGCGGCCTCCTGGACGCGGGCCTGGCGCTCGGCCTTGGGCACGTTCTGCATCTTCAGTGCGAAGCCCATGTTGTCGGCGACGGTCATGTGCGGGTACAGCGCGTAGTTCTGGAAGACCATCGCGATGTCGCGGTCCTTCGGGGGCAGGTCGGTGACCTCGCGGTCGCCGATGAAGATGCCGCCGGCGTTGACCTCTTCGAGGCCCGCGAGCATTCGCAGCGAGGTCGACTTGCCACAGCCGGAGGGGCCGACGAGGACCATGAACTCGCCGTCGGAGATCTCGAGATTCAGCTTGTCGACGGCCGGGCGGTCCGAGCCCGGGTAGATGCGAGTGGTGTCGCGAAAGCTAACGGTGGCCATGCCACACTTCCTTTCCACGGGCAGGTACGTGCCCGACGATCCGTAGTGGATAGGAACCCTGTGTTTAGGTGTCCTGCGCGGCACTCTACACCGGAGGCGGCGGGTAAAGGGAATGGGTGTGAAGGTGAGATCGAGGCCCGCCGCGGCCGCCGCGGCGAGCCGCCGCCGTCGGGTCACGTACGATTCAGCCCGTGAGCGAGCAGCGCGAGGACATCGGCCCCGACCGGGACCCGTCGGCCCAGGAGGCCGAGGAACAGGCCTGGTGGGAGGCCGAGGGCATGCCGTGGAAGAAGGAGCCGCAGCGCGCCGACTACCTCTGCCTCACCTGGTTCGGCGTCGTCGCCGTCTTCAGCCTGATCCTGCTGCCCACGCGCGCCTGGCTGCTTGGCGTCGCGCCAGACTGGCTCGCGATGATCACGGGCGGCCGCACCGCCGTCGCGGCCAGCGGCGCGATCGCCTCGACGGGCGCGATGCCGCACTGGCCGATCGTTCTCGTCGTCGCCTCTGTCCTCAGCCTCAAGTTCGACTGGGTCTACTGGTGGGCGGGCAAGCTCTGGGGGCGCGGCATGATCGAGATCTGGGCAGGCCAGTCGAAGCGCGCCGCGCGCAACTACGCGAGGGCCGAGCGCTGGGCCGAGAAGTTCGGGCCCGTCGGCTTCCTCATCGCCTACGTGCCGCTGCCGCTGCCGCTGATGCAGGTCGTCTTCGTGCTGGCCGGTGCCTCGGGCATGAGCCTCAAGAGGTTCCTGATCTACGACTACGTCGCGTCTACGGTGTGGTTGATCGGCTTCTTCCTCGCCGGCTGGTGGCTCGGCGAGGGCGCCGTCGAGGTCCTCGACTGGTACGCCAAGATCGCCGGCTACGTGGCGATTGGCCTGATCGTGGTCATCGTCGTCACGACGATGCGGCGCTCCCGCAGATCGCGACCAGGAAGTCCGAGTCGGCCGTGAACGGGCGGAGGTCCCAGGTCGATAGCGCCAGGTCGAGCCGAAGCCCTGCGGCCTCGAGGTCTGCGAAGACCTCGGCGAACTCGTAGCCGCGGCCGGCGCCGAAGCCGACGATCGCGCGGCCGTTCGGCGCCAGGTGGGCGGCGAAGCGGCGCAGCACCTCGACCCGCGTCGACGGCGCGAGGAAGCCCACCACGTTTCCCGCGCAGACGATGACGTCGAAGTCCGCCTTCACGCCGCGCGCGGGCAGGTCGAGCTCGGCGAGGTCGCCGACCAGGAACGCCGGCCCGGGGTGGTCCTCCTCCGCGGCCGCGATCAGGACCGGGTCGACGTCGACGCCCACGACGGCGTGCCCGCGCTCGTGCAGCCACCCGCACAGGCGGCCGGGGCCGCAGCCGGCGTCCAGGATGCGCGCATTGCGCCCGGCCATGGCGTCGACGGTGCGGGCCTCCCCGTACAGGTCGTGCCCGTTGGCCTCCATCATCTTGAAGCGCTGGATGTAGCGGTAGGAGTGCTGGGGGTCCGCGGCGATGATGCGGGACCACTTGCTGGGCTCAGGACTCATGCGCGCCATTGTTGCGCGGCCGGGCCCGCATGGCCACTTCGGAGCCTCCTGAGGGAGTCGAACCCTCGACCACTCGCTTACAAGGCGAGCGCTCTGGCCGCTGAGCTAAGGAGGCGCTGCCCGCCCATTGTGCCCTAAATCAGGCGCCGGATGCTGCCACGAACAGCTGGCCGTGTCCCGCGACGGCGACCTGCTCGTCCGCGGGGACGAAGACCGAGTCGCCGGTCTTGAGGCGGACGGTGCCCTCGTCGCCGGTGAGGGCGAACGCGCCGGAGGCGACCAGGGCGATGCGCCCGGAGTCCGGGCGGGGCATCGTCTGCGTCCGGTCGTCGACCGGGGCCATCAGCCAGAGCTCGAACTCCGGGAACGACGTCGGGTACACGTACGTTCCGTCGGCGCCCTCCGCGATCAGGACCTCGGGCGACATGGGGTGGAAGGCCACGACCTGGAGGAGGCCGTCGACGTCGATGTGCTTCTTAGTGAGGCCGCCGCGCACGACGTTGTCGGAGTTCGCCATCGCCTCGACGGCGGTCCCGCGCAGGTAGGCGTGCATGACGCCCGCCTCGAGCGCGATCGCCTCGCCGGGTTGCAGCGTGAAGCGGTTCATGAGGAGCGCGGCGATGATGCCGGGGTTGCCGGGGAAGTGTTCGTCGAGCTCGACGGCGGTGCGGGCGAACTCGCCGAGCTCGCCGGGGGCGTCGAGGTTGCCCACCGCGGCGGCGAGGAGGACGTCGACGAGGTGGCGGCGCTCGTCCTGATGGTCCAGCGTGAGGACGTCGAGGAAGACCTCCTGGAGCGCGGGGTAGGCGCAGCGGTCGCGCAGCGGGCCGATGATCGAGGCGAGATCCTCGCCGATGCCGAGGCCCTCGAAGAGGGCGGCCGTCATCTTCGGGTCGCGGAAGCCGATCAGCCCCTCGAAGGGGGTGAGGGCGACGATGGCCTCGGGCTTTGGCCAGTCGTCCTTGTAGGAGCGGCGCGGGTCGTCCGGGGCGAGGCCCAGCAGCGACTCGCGGGCGTAGCCGGCCTCGGCCTGCTCGCGGGACGGGTGTGCTTGAAGGCTCAGCGGGGACCCCGCGGAGAGGAACTTCAGGAGGAAGGGCAGCTGCGCGCCGTAGGCCGACTCGGTCGCGGCGCCGAGCACCTCGGGGTGCTCGCGGACGAAAAGCTCGAGCGTCGAGCCGTCGGTGAGGGTCGCCGGGCCGCTGGGGTGGGTACCCAGCCAGTACTCGGCCCAGGGGCGGCCGTCGGGTTCACGGCGGAGCAGGTCCGGAAGTTCCGTCCTGCTTCCCCACGCAAAGTGCTGGACGTGCCCGTTCAATCGGCGCATGGCGAGTCGATTATTCCTAGTTCTTCAGAAGAGCTGTGCCCCGCGAGCTTACCCTGTGCCCGGAAACGTCGCGCGAATGACAGTGGTGTGATTCGGGGCGTAGACTGCGCGGCATGTCGGAGGCCCTTTCCCTGCACAGCTCGGTCGAGCTGACCGAGCGCGACGCCGCCATCCTCGACTTCGAGGACAGCTGGTTCACGTCGTCGGTGCCCAAGGAACAGGCCATCATGGAACGCTTCGCCATCTCCTCGGCCCGGTACTACCAGCAGTTGAATGCCCTGATCGACGAGCCGTCGGCGCTCGCGCACAAGCCGCTGCTCGTCAAGCGGCTGCGCCGAATGCGCACCCAGCGCCACGCGGCGCGGTCCGCCCGTCGTCTTCATGGCTGACCGCGTCTGACCCCTGTCCTCGCCTGCCGGGCCCCGTGCGCAAATCTCTGCGTGCGCGGATGAAGGGCTATAGCCGCCTTCGTCGACGCATAGGGAGATTTGTGCTCGCGACCAGCGTTCTGATCCCTTCGCGGACGGGGCGCTTCGAGTTCTCTGGGTACCCGCCGGCGCTCAGCCCCGCCTGGCGCTCGAAGTGATTGGCCGACGCGCGGTCGCCCGTGCGCAGGATCGACCAGCCCGCCGCGGC
Source organism: uncultured Tessaracoccus sp. (assembly GCA_964455495.1). Taxonomy (GTDB): domain Bacteria; phylum Actinomycetota; class Actinomycetes; order Propionibacteriales; family Propionibacteriaceae; genus Arachnia. The sequence goes on along the minus strand of CAYVWO010000023.1, from coordinate 3,608 downwards.
GAAGTAGAGCGGAAGGAACGGCAGCCCGAGGCAGTAGGCCCACTGCCACGCGTGCGCGTCCTCGTGGGGTAGCAGGTTGGGCGTCCGCTCCTCGGCCTGTTCAAGTGTCTGACGGAAGACGAGGACGACGCTGCCCACCGTCATCGCGCCCGCGTTGGTTACGGGGAGCCGGACGTTGTCGGCGACGACGAGCCCGGCGCGCAGGCGCAGGCGTCCCCGGCCCGCGATGCTCAGCGCGATCCCGAGCGGCGTCGACAGGTTGGCGACGTTGGCCAGATTGCGGAGGGCGAGCGGGGTGTTCATGCGGCGTCTCCTTTGCACTCTCTTGGGTCGAGTGCTAAGAATGGGGTTAGCACTCTCCGATGGGGAGTGCTACCGAATCGCAGGTGAGGCAACTTGCCGTCCGTCGCGGGCACCCGAGGTTCACCCCAGAAGAGTAAACGCACCCGGGGCGCACGCCCCAATGACGGGAGGACTCCCGAACTACCATGGCAAAGCTGATTGAGTTCAACGAGAACGCGCGCCGCGGCCTCGAGCGTGGCATGAACACCCTCGCCGACGCGGTGAAGGTGACGCTCGGTCCCAAGGGCCGCAACGTCGTCCTTGAGAAGAAGTGGGGCGCGCCCACCATCACCAACGATGGCGTGTCCATCGCGAAGGAGATCGAGCTCGAGGATCCCTACGAGCGCATCGGCGCCGAGCTCGTCAAGGAGGTCGCGAAGAAGACCGACGACGTCGCGGGCGACGGCACCACCACCGCCACCGTGCTGGCACAGGCGATGGTCCGCGAGGGCCTGCGCAACGTGTCGGCCGGCGCGAACCCCATCGAGCTGAAGAAGGGCATCGAGGTCGCCGTCGCGGCCATCTCGGCCAAGCTCTCCGAGCTCGCGGTCGACGTCGAGACCAAGGAGCAGATCGCCGCCACCGCGTCGATCTCCGCCGCTGACACCACCGTCGGCGAGATCATCGCCGAGGCGATGGACAAGGTCGGCAAGGAGGGCGTGATCACCGTCGAGGAGTCGAACACCTTCGGCCTCGACCTCGAGTTGACCGAGGGCATGCGCTTCGACAAGGGCTACATCGCGCCCTACTTCGTGACCGATGCCGAGCGCATGGAGGCGACCCTCGACGATCCGTACGTCCTGATCGCCAACTCCAAGATCTCCTCGCTGAAGGACCTCCTCCCCGTGCTGGAGAAGGTCATGCAGTCGGGCAAGCCGCTGCTGGTCATCGCGGAGGACGTCGACGGTGAGGCCCTCGCCGGCCTGATCGTCAACAAGATCCGCGGCACCTTCAAGTCGATCGCCGTCAAGGCCCCCGGCTTCGGTGACCGCCGCAAGGCCATGCTCACCGACATCGCCATCCTCACCGGCGGTCAGGTCATCTCCGAGGAGGTCGGCCTGTCGCTCGACGCCGTCACCCTCGACCTGCTCGGCCGCGCCCGCTCCGTCCTGGTGACCAAGGACGAGTGCACGATCATCGAGGGCGCCGGCGACTCCGCGCAGATCGAGGGCCGCGTGGCCCAGATCCGTCGCGAGATCGAGAACTCGGACTCCGAGTACGACCGCGA
>CAYVWO010000023.1:672-2028 GCA_964455495.1 uncultured Tessaracoccus sp. | reverse complement strand
TCGCAACGCGAAGGCTGCCGTCGAGGAGGGCATCGTGCCCGGCGGCGGCGTGGCGCTGCTTCAGGCCGCGAAGGCCGTCTCGTTCGAGGGCCTCTCGGGCGACGAGGCCATCGGCGCGCAGATCGTGCTGACCGCGTCGTCGGCCCCGCTGAAGCAGATCGCCGGCAACGCCGGTCTCGAGGGTGGCGTCGTTGCGGAGAAGGTCGGGCACCTGCCGGCCGGCGAGGGCCTGAACGCGGCCACCGGTGAGTACGTCAACATGGTTGAGGCGGGCATCATCGACCCGGCCAAGGTGACGCGCTCCGCGCTGCAGAACGCGGCCTCCATCGCGGCCCTGTTCCTCACCACCGAGGCCGTCATCGCGGACAAGCCCGAGAAGGCTGCCCCGATGCCCGGTGGCGACGACATGGGCGGCATGGGAGGCATGGGCGGCTTCTGAGCCACCCCGCACTCGCGCTCACAAAGGGGCGGACCCGATGGGTCCGCCCCTTTTGACGGTCCTGACCATGCCGTCGTCGAGCGCGCAGCTATCCCGCCGCCTGGGAAGACAAGACGACATCGGCGACGCGAGGGGCGTAGTAGATGCGGTTGTACTTCCGGTCATCCACCGCGCTGAGGATGCCGAGGGATTGCAGCGAATCGATGAGCTTCGCCGCGCCCTGGGGCTTCATCCCTAAGGCCGCTGCCGCCTCGGCCGTCGTGAAGACCAGACGATCGACCGCGACGTCGATAAGGCGCAGTGCGTTCGTCGTCCGGATGCCTCCGACGTGGATCTGCTCCTTGGCCACCCGCATCGCCTCGGTGAGGGCCAGCATCCGGTCGCGAGTCTGAGCCGCGGAGGCGGCGATTCCGTCCGCGAACAGACCGATCCATGTCGACCAGTCGGCCTGGGCCGAGACGCCGAACAAGGCGTCGTAGTACGCCGTGCGGCGTGCCTCGAACCAAGGTGACACGGTAAGGCTTGGCTCGCTCAACAGACCCGCGCGATAGAGGTGCACCACGATCAGCAGCCTTCCCAGACGGCCGTTGCCGTCGTGGAAGGGGTGCAGCGACTCGAACTGGTAGTGCGCCATTCCAGCTGCGACCACCGGATCCAGTTCGGGACCGTGATCAGTATCGATCCAGCGGAGGAGATCGCGGAGCCGTGCTTCGAGGTCAATGCCCGGCGGCGACGGGATGTACCTGGCGCGCTCCACCGGGGAGAGGCCGGGGGCGGCGTCGGGTCGCTGTCCCACGACGACCTGGATGGGTCGCACCTGCCCGGAGTAGGGCCCTTCGGCGTTAGTGCCGGCCATGAGGTCGGACTGAAGTTCCGAAAGCAGGGGGACGGAGAGCGGCCGTCCCTCTTCGACGGCG
>CAYVWO010000023.1:0-662 GCA_964455495.1 uncultured Tessaracoccus sp. | reverse complement strand
AATCACTTGGTCGATGTCCGTGTGCTCCGCCGCCGCGCGCAGGGCGTCCATGGGCGGCAGCCGGGCGCCCTCCGGATTGTCGATGCCCTCCTCGCGGTAGGCATGCCATATGCGCAGCACCGCGCCAAAGGCGATGTTGGCCACGGTGACGAAGTTGAGGACCTCGCGCATTGACGGCGACAGGGTCTCCGCGGCCGCAGCTGACAGCACCTTCGCCAGAGGTTCGTAGGTTCCTTCGAGGGCGGCTGTCGCCTGGGCCTCCACGCGGAGGCTTTGATGCCGGAAGAGCCGTGGGTTGGGCAGTTGACGTGCTGTCGCGTCGAGAGCCCCCAAAGCCGCGCGAGCAGCCGCCACGCTCCGGTAGGCCCGGCCGCTGAGCTCAGGGTCGCTCTCGCCCAGTGGGTGGGGCACGAATGCGGAGTGCGTCCATGACATGCCATCGGGCCCGTTTCCCGAGATCGGCACGAGTGATCCAGTCGACGTGTTCTGGAACAGTTCGAGGTCCATAATGTAACTATATGGGAGCTACGGAGAGGTTCATGCTGACCTCTCTCCGCCAGTTGAGATGTGAGCTCAGGGCCGTGGCCGACGGTGACGTGGCGCCGCGATCAGTCGTTGCGGCGCTCGAGGACGGCGAGGACCTGGCGCTGCAACGGCTGGGT
>CAYVWO010000022.1:0-16134 GCA_964455495.1 uncultured Tessaracoccus sp. | reverse complement strand
AGGGCTACGTGTTCGCCGCGCCCTATAACGGGCCCGTGGTGTTCTTCTGCCAGAACAACCAGTGGGCGATCTCCGAGCCGATCGCGCTCCAGTCGCGGATCCCGCTGTTCGAGCGCGCCCGCGGCTTCGGCTTCCCCGGCGTGCAGGTCGACGGCAACGACGTCCTGGCCGTCAAGGCCGTCACCGACTGGGCCATGGAGCGCGCCCGCGCGGGCGAGGGCCCCACGTTCATCGAGGCTTTCACCTACCGCATGGGCGCGCACACCACGTCCGACGATCCGACGAAGTATCGCGCCTCCGTCGAGGAGGAGACCTGGCGGGGGCGAGACCCCATCCTCAGGCTCACCCGGTACCTGGAGCGAGAGGGTGTCATCGACGACGCATGGCTCGCCGCCGTCGACGAGGAGGCGAAGCAGCTGGGCGTGGACGTCCGCGCGACGATCAAGCGGCTGGAGGACGTGACCATGGACAAGCTGTTCGAGACGGTCTACGCCGAGCCCACCGTCGCGCTGGAGGCCCAGCGTCGCGAGTACGCCGAATACGCCGCAGGGGAGGACGCATGAACGAGTCGTTGACCATGGCGAAGGCCCTCAATCGGGGCCTCCGCCGGGCGCTGCAGGCCGACCCGAAGGTGCTTCTCGCGGGCGAGGACATCGGCAAGCTCGGCGGCGTCTTCCGCATCACCGAGGGCCTCCAGGCGGAGTTCGGAGAGAACCGCGTGATCGACTCGCCGCTGGCGGAGTCGGGCATCATCGGAACCGCCGTCGGCCTGTGCATGCGCGGCTACCGCCCCGTCGTCGAGATCCAGTTCGACGGCTTCGTGTTCCCCGGGTTCGCCCAGATCGTGACGCAGGTGGCGAAGTTCCACATGCGAACGGGCGGCCAGACGCCGATGCCGATGGTGATCCGCATCCCGTTCGGCGGCGGGATCGGGGCCATCGAGCACCACTCCGAGTCGCCCGAGGCCTACTTCGCGCACACGCCGGGCCTGAAGGTGGTGTCGTGCGCGAACGCGAACGACGCCTACTGGATGATCCAGCAGGCCATCCAGTCCGACGACCCTGTCGTCTTCCTCGAGCCGAAGCGCCGCTACCACGTCAAGGACATGGTCAACTTCACGTCGCGCCCGGCGCCCATGCACCAGGCCGCCATCACCCGCTACGGCACCGACGCCACGCTGCTCTGCTACGGCCCGATGGTGAAGACGTGCCTCGACGCCGCCGCCGTCGCCGCCGAGGAGGGCACGTCGCTGGAGGTCGTCGACCTGCGGACCATCAGCCCCATCGACTGGGTGACCATCCAGTCGTCGGTGCGGCGAACCAAGCGCGCGATCGTCGTGCACGAGGCGCCGCGGACGCTGGGCATCGGGTCGGAGATCGCCGCGAAGCTGCACGAGGACCTGTTCTATGTGATGGAGTCGCCCGTGATGCGGGTCACGGGCTACGACATGCCGTACCCGCCCGCCCGGGTCGAGGGGGAGTACCTGCCCTCCGTCGACCGGATCCTGGACACCGTCGACCAGTCGCTGGCCTACTGAGGGGTTGAACTAATGAAGCGCCAATACCTGCTGCCGGACCCGGGCGAGGGCCTGCTCGAGGCTGAGGTCGTCGCCTGGAGGGTCGCCGAGGGCGACGTCATCGAGGTCAACGACGTGCTGGTCGAGATCGAGACCGCGAAGTCGCTTGTCGAGCTCCCGTCGCCGTTCGCGGGCACCGTCGGCGCCCTGCTGGTCGCCGAGGGGACGATGGTCGAGGTTGGCACCGCGATCGTCGAGATCGACGACGGCGAGGAGCCTGTCGAGGCTCCTTCCGCGGCCGAGGAGTCCGGGCCGAACCTCGTCGGCTACGGGGCCAGCGACACACCGTCGTCGCGTCGTCGGCGTCGGGGCCGCGTCGTCGAGGACCATGGGGCGTCCGAGGCGCTGTCGGCGGCGTACGAGCCGCACGAGCCCGGCCGCCGCGCCGACGAGGTGCACCCCGCCACCACCGTGCACGCCCAGGCCACGGGAGACCCGCTGCCCACGCCCGGAAAGGCGCCGTCGGAGTCGCAGCTCGTGCTGGCCTCGGATGTCGGCTCGGTCAAGGCGAAGCCGCCGGTGCGCAAGTACGCCGCCGACCTCGGGGTCGACCTGAGCGGCGTCGTCGGCACCGGTCCCGACGGCACCATCACCCGCCGCGACGTCGAGGCAGCCGCCGCGTTCCGGTACCTCGACGAGCAGCCCAAGCAGGGCAGGATCATCAACGATCAGGCCTCGTTCCAGGCGTTCGGCGGGGCGACCGAGGCGCCAAGCTACGCGGGCACGTCGTTCTCCGGCTCCAGCTTCGGCGGCGGGTTCGGCCCGACGGAGGGGTTGGGCGGCTTCGGCGCGGGCGGCTTCGGCGCGGGCGGCTTCCCGGGTGGGGGCTTCGACCCTTCCCAGGGCCGCAACGAGCGCCGCGTCCCCATCAAGGGCGTGCGGAAGGTGACCGCGGAGAACATGGTGCGCTCGGTGCGCACGCACGTGCACGTCACCGAGTGGATCACCGTCGACGTCAGCGGGACGATGGAGTTCGTCGAGACCCTGAAGTCGCGCCGGGAGTTCACCGGGCTGCGCATCTCGCCGCTGCTGATCTACGCCAAGGCCGTGTGCCTCGCGCTGGGCCGCAACCCCGACCTGAACACGTCGTGGGACGAGGAGCGCCAGGAGATCGTCTACTACGGCGACGTGAACCTTGGCATCGCCGCGGCCACCCCGCGCGGGTTGATGGTGCCGAACATCAAGGGTGCCCAGCGGCTGAGCCTGTTGCAGCTCTGCCAGGCCGTCAATCAGCTGGTCCAGGTGTCCCGCGAGGGCAAGCTCCAGCCGGGCGACTACTCCAACGGCACTTTCACGATCACCAACGTCGGCGTCTTCGGCATCGACGCGGGCACCCCGATCATCAACGGCGACGAGTCGGCGATCTTCTGCATGGGATCGATCGAGCGCCGGCCGTGGGTCGTCGGGACGGGCGTCGAGGAGCGGATCGAGCCGCGCTGGGTGACGACGCTCGCCGTCGCGTTCGACCACCGGATCGTCGACGGCGAGCAGGGCTCCCGCTTCCTGCACGACGTCGCGTCGATCCTCCGCGAGCCCGCCGTCGCACTGCTGTTCTGACGTTGGTTGAGCCGTCTTCACGCTCCTTGAGCCAGACACACGCGCGGCCGACTCCGCCGGCGCGCCTGGCTCAAGGAGCGTGTTGCCCGGGCGCTTCGCGCCGGGGACCGGCTCAACGAGCGTCGGCGTCTTTGCTCCGCGTGGTGACCGCGACGCCGATCTCGATCAGCACGCGGAGGGCGAGCACCTTGACGAGCAGCGCGCCGGCGCCGCCGACGACCGCCTGGAGCACGTAGATCGGCGTCACCAGGATGTACTCGCTGCCGGAGGCGAGGAGGGTGATCACGCCGAACAGCCACTCGAGGCCGAGGCCGACGGTGCCGAGAAGGAAGATCAAGCCCGCGGAACCCGGCAGTGACAAGGCCTTGAACCCGAAGTCGAAAGGGCTCGGCTTCGACGGCGGGGCAGCCGGCTCATGGGCCCAGAGCTCTTGGCCGCGGTGCGGCGCGTGATCCCAGGGCTGCTGCGGCTGAGGCCACGATGCGTCGTCCTGCGGCTGTTGGCCGCGCTGCGGCGCGGGCTCCCAGGGCTGCGGTTGAGGCCAAGGCGCGCCTGGCGGTTGCTTCCCCGTCGGGTCGTCCGCAGGCCGTGGCTGGCCCGGCGGATCGGTGGGCCGTTGCCATTCCTGGCCCGGCGTCCACTGCTGGTTCGACATGGAGCCCTAGTCTGCCAGACTGTTCGTATGCCCACGCCCACGCGGTTTCAGGTCGACCTCGACGCGCTCAATGCCAACCTGGCCGCCGCACGCGAGCTGGCCGGCGGGCGGAAGGTGCTGGCCGCGGTCAAGGCGAACGCCTACGGGCACGGGCTGGTCCCCGTCGCGCGGAGTATTCAGGACGGCGGCTCCGCGGAGTGGCTGGGCGTCGCGCTCACCGCGGAGGCGACGCGGCTGCGCGCCGCGGGTATCACCCTGCCCGTCCTCAAGTTCACCCCGACGCTGCCCGACGACATGGCCGAGGCCGTCTCCTCCGAGGTGACCCTCACGATGGGCGACGAGGCGTCGATCCGTTCGGCGCAGGATGCCGCCTCCGGGGCCGGGCGCGTGCTCGACGTGCATCTCACCGTCGACACCGGCATGCGCCGCGTGGGCGCCGAGCCTGCCGACGTCGAGCGCCTCGCCCGGCTGCTGGCCGACTCTCCCAACCTGCGCGTGGGGGGCGTGTGCACGCACCTGCCGATCAGCGACGTCGCTGCGGGCGACGACTTCACCCGCGCGCAGCTGGCCCGGTTCGGCGAGGCGGTAGCCGCGGCGGAGTCCGTGCTCGGCCCCATCGAGCTGGTGCACGCGGCCAACTCCGGCGCGGTGCTCGGCCACGACCTCGGGCGCACGAACATGGTGCGCCCGGGCATCATGATCTACGGCTCCTACCCCGACCCCACGACGGCGCACACGCGCCCGCTGCGCGACGTCGGCCGCTGGACCTCGCGGGTGACGTTCCTGAAGCGCATCCGGGCCGGCGAGACGGTCGGCTACGGCCGGACCTGGACGGCGCCCGCGGACACGTGGATCGCGACGGTCGCCGTCGGCTACGGCGACGGCTACTCGCGGCTGAACTCGTCGCGCGGCCGGATGCTGATCGACGGCGCGTCGTACCCGATCGTCGGGCGCGTGTGCATGGATCAGACGATGCTCGACCTTGGCCCGGAGCCGCCGTCGGTTCGGGTCGGCGAAGAGGTGGTGGTGATGGGCACCAGCGGCGCCGAGCGCATCGGCGTCGAGGAGCTCGCTGACCTGATGGGCACCATCACCTACGAGGTCACCTGCCTGATCTCGGACCGTGTCCCCCGCGACTACACACCTTGAGCCGGGCGGCAAGCGAAGCGCGCGCCCGACAACTCTCTCAGGACTGCCAGCCTCCCCCTGTGCTCGGTGCGGCAACCGTGGTTCAGCACCCGATCAGCGGTAGGCGGGGTAACCTCCCGGGGCCTCCACAGCGTGTAATGGGGCAAGGAGGCGCGGGATGAACGATGAGGGCGGGTTCGAGGCGTTCGTGCGACGGCGCGGGCGCGACCTGTGGCGGTCCGCGTGGCTGCTCACCGGCGACGGCGGGCGCGCAGAGGACCTCGTCCAGACCGCGCTGGCCAAGACCTACCCGCGCTACGACGGCAACGACCGCTCGTTCGAGGCCTACGTCCGCACCACGATCTATCGCACGTTCGTCTCCTGGTGGCGCCGCCGGTGGACCGGTGAGGTGCCGAGTGAACACGCCGCCGACGTCGGCACGGCCGGGGAAGTCGACGAGGGGTTGCGCATCGACCTCCTCCGAGCGCTCGCCGAACTGCCGCGTACGCAACGCGCCGTCGTCGTGCTGCGCTACTTCGAGGACAGGCCGATCGCCGAGGTAGCCGAGCTGCTGGGCCTGGCCCAGGGCACCGTCAAGGCCTACTCCCACCGCGCGCTCCAGCAGCTGCGTGGATCCATCCATCTGGAGGAGCAACTGTCATGAACGAAGACGAGTTCTCAGAGGTACTGGGTCGCGTGGTGCCCGAGGCCCCGTCGCCCGACGCGTGGGCCGGAGCGGCCGTGCGCAGGTCGCGCCGCCGTCGCCGCGCCGGTGTTGCTGCCATCGCCGCGTTGGCCGTCATCGCGGTCCCCGTCGGCGCGATGGTGTTCTCCAAGCCGCCGGTCACGGCCGTTCCCGCGGCGCCCGCGGGGGAGGTCCGGGGCGACGTGCTGCTCTTCGGCACCGCCGAGGAACCCGAGCTGTGCCTGGGCGCGGTCCGCGAGTCGTACCCGCCGCAGTGCGGGGGTCCTTCGCTCAAGGGCGACTTCGACTGGGCGCAGGTCGAGTTCGAGGAGGAGGGCGGCGTCCGGTGGACGAACCAGACCTACACCGTCCGCGGGTTCTACGACCCCACCGGCCCCGAGAGCGGGTCGTTCACGCTCACCGCTCCCGTCGTCGTCGCGCCTGTGGAGACGGGCACGGCGTACGACTTGCCGGAGCTGTGCGACGACCCGTACGCGGGTGGGGGCTCGCCGGACGCCGCTGGCACCGGCGTTCCGGAGGGCGACCCCACGCTCGCCGAGGAGTCGGTGATGCAGGACGTGTCCTGGGTGGCCGGCATGCTGCCGGTCGTGAACCTGTGGCGGGCTGAAGGGTCGGGGAGCCTGAACGTGCTGGTGCAGGGCGACGCCGACGACGCGTTCCAGAAGCTGCGCGCGGTGTGGAAGGGCGGCCTGTGCGTGCAGCCGTCGGACGCCCCCACCGAGGAGCGCCGGACTCAGGCGCTCATGGCCGTGACAGACGCCTTGCCGCCACGCCAGTTCCTGAGCGGCGACCCCGGCGGCGGTGGCGTGGAGCCCGCGCTGAACATCAAGGTGATCCTGGTGACCCCCGAGATCGAGGCCGCGGTCCGCAAGGCCGCCCAGGAGGTGCCGTTCACGCTCACCGCGGTGTTCACCCCGGTGACCGATATGCGCCCGTCGGAGACCCCGGACGGCCCCTCGTCGGTCCCCGCGACCCCGGAGCGCGTGGTGCTCACCGGTACCGGCGCCGTGCAGCAGCGCGACGGTGAGCTCCCGCGGCTCTGCCTCACCGTCGGCTACTCCGACCCGATTCATTGCGAGGGGCCGACGCTGAAGGGCGACTTCGACTGGGAGGCGGTGCCCCATGACGAGAAGAACGGCGTGCGCACGAGCACCCAGGAGTACACGGTGACCGGCGAGTACGACCCTGCCGACGGCGAGTTCGGCGCCCTTCTCGATCATCTGATGCCGGAGCCCGCGGGCATCCCGGGCGTTGAGCTGGAGAGGTACTCGACGCTGTGCGCAGACCCGGACGCGCAGTGGCCGGACGTCAGGATGGGGCACCCGAGCCGGGCCGGGCAGGACTTCGACGCCGTCAAGCGGCGCGCCTGCGAGCGCCTCACCGGGCCCGTTGACGACGCGCTGCTCGACGGGCTGGCCGAGGGCCTTCAGGGCGTCGCAGCCCAGCGCTTGCTCGGCCTCTCCCGGGACGGAAACGACATCCTTCTTCGGGTCGTGCACGCCGACGACGACCTGCTGGCCAAGGTGGGTGACCTCGTCGAGGAGACGGGGATGCCGGTCGTGGTTCGCACGGCGCTGACGCCGATCGGCGCCGAGGATACGACGATCGTCGTCCCGACCCGCTGACCGCCGTCGGCCCGGTACGCTCGGACCACAAGGCGTCAACGAAGGGCCCGCCAATGTCAGACCATGTCGTCGCACGTCTCCGGACCGCGATCGCGCAGCACCCCGACCGCATCGCCACGCGCATCCGCGAGCGCGACCAGTGGGTCACCCAGACCTACACCCGGTTCGGCGAGCGGGTTGGCGCCGTCGCCCAGGGGCTGATCGACGCGGGCGTCGCGCCTGGCGACCGCGTCGGGATCTTCCTCGGCAACCGCCCCGAATGGTCCGAGATCGACTTCGGCGCCGGCACCGCGCGCGCCGTGCCCGTGCCGCTGTACGCGACGTCGACGCCCGACCAGATCGCGTTCATCGCCCGCGACTCCGGGCTCACCGTGATGTTCGTCGGCGGCCAGAGCGAGGCGGAGCGGGTGCTTGAGGCGGCCGAGGACCTGCCGGCGCTCGCGCGGATCGTCGTCGTCAAGCCGTGGTTGGGCATGCCGGAGCGGCTAGAGCGCTACGAGGACTTCCTGGCCGAGGCCACTGACGCCGTCGAGGAGCGCTACGCGACCGCGACGGGCGACGACCTCGTCTCCATCATCTACACCTCCGGCACGACGGGCGACCCCAAGGGCGTCATGATCCAGCACAAGGCGCTGGTGGCGCAGTCGGACGCGCTGGACCAGTTCTTCTCCATCACGCCTGAGGACAGCTCGCTGAGCTTCCTGCCCTTGTCGCACGCGCTTGAGCGCGCCTGGACCATGGTGGTGCTTACGCACGGCTGCATGAACACCTACGTCGAGAACGCGCGCACGGTGGCCGAGCAGATGGTGCTCGCGCAGCCGACGATGATGGTCAGCGTGCCGAAGCTGTACGAGACGGTGTACACGACGGCGCACGCGAAGGCCGCGGGGTCGGCGGCGAAGCGGCAGATCTTCGCGTGGGCGCTTCGGGTGGGGCGGCACGCGCAGTACGCCTACCGAGCGGGTCGGCAGCCGAGCGCGAGCGTGCGCGCGCAGCTGAAGCTGGCCGACAAGCTGGTCCTCAAGGCCGTGCGCGACGCGATGGGCGGGCCGAAGTCGGTGCTGGCCTGCGGCGGCGCGCCGCTGCGGGTGGAGATCGAGGAGTTCTTCTCGTCCATCGGCCTGCCGATCCAGCAGGGCTACGGCCTCACCGAGGCCTCGCCGCTGGTCTCGTTCAACGCGCCAGACGACTTCAAGGAGGCCACGGCGGGCAAGGTGCTGCCGGGCGGCGAGCTGCGGATCGCCGAGCTCGGCGAGATCCTCTATCGCGGCCCTAACCTGATGGTCGGCTACTGGAACCACCCGGAGGCGACAGCCGAGGTGATCGACGACGAGGGCTGGCTGCACACTGGCGACGTCGGCTACGTCGACACCGACGGCTTCCTCACCATCACCGACCGGCTGAAGGACATCATCGTCACGCTCGGCGGCAAGAACGTCGCCCCGCAGCCCATCGAGGGCCTGATCCTGGCCGACCCGCTGTTCGAGCACGCCGTCCTGCTTGGCGACAACCGGCCGTACGTGACGCTGCTCGTCAAGCCGTCGTTGCCGCACGTCGAGGCTCTCGCCGCGGCCGCGCATTGGCCGGGTGAGATCCAGGACTGGCTGGGATCGGTGGAGCTGCTGGACGAGCTGAAGCGCCGCGTCGCGGAGATCACGAAGCGTCTGCCAAGCCAGGATCAGCCGAAGGACACCAAGGTGCTGAACGAGGAGTTCACGATGGACAACGGCCTCCTCACGCCGACGTTGAAGGTCCGCCGCCGCGAGGTAGAGGCGCGCTTCAAGGCCCTCGTCGACGAGATGTACGCCCGCTACGAGCGCCGCGGGCAAGACTGACGGGGGTTCCATGGCGGAGCGACAGAAGTTCTGGACGACGTGGCCCGGCGCGGTCGTGATGGGGCTGATCGCTCTGGTAGTGGCGCTGCCGGGAGCCGCGGCCGCGCTGGCGTGGCTGCTGCTGCCGAGCTACGACAGCTCGGGGATCGACTTCGTGATCGCCCCGCCGTCGACCGCCTCGATGGTCCTCGCGGTGCTGGTGCCGACACTTTCCCTCGCGCTGGTTGCGCTCACCGTCTACTGGGCCCGACGGAGCTGGGCCGGCTACGTGCTGCTCGGGATCGTGGCGAACTTCGTGGTCGGCGTCGGCGGCCTCTTCCTCTGGGGGATTCTGTGAACCGGCTTGGCTGAAGGGCCCCCGACGCGGGAACATTGGTGCATGGGACTGCTTGACTTCCTCGGCAAGGGCTCTTCCGGCGGGCTGAGCGTCGACGAGACGCTGCTCGCGCTCAGCAAGGGGGCGGTGCTCGTCGACGTGCGCACCCCGCTGGAGTACGAGGCGGGGCATGCGCCGGGCGCGCGCCCCGTCGACCCGAAGCTGCTCGCCGACAACCCGCTCGACGCCATCTATGGCGACGACCCCCTCGCCGACCACGACGCCGCCATCGTCGTCATGTGCGATAACGGGCTGCGCTCCGGCATCGCCGCGCGGCAGCTGCGCGAGCAGGGCCTGTTGGCTGAGTCGCTGGCGGGCGGCCTGCGCGCGTGGGCGAAGGACGGCAACCCCGTTCTCCCCGGCCCGTACCGGCGGCGTCGATGAGCGGCAAGCTGCCCTTCTGGGGCGGGGTCGCGGCGGGCGCGGCCGGCTCGGCGCTCGCGATCGCGGGCGTGAAGTACATCCAGGGGCAGCGGCAGATCAGCCGCGACGTCGACGCCTTCCGCGAGCACTGGGCCGAGCCGCGCGCCCAGCACCCCGACGACGGGGTGGGGCGCGAGCACCCCGAGGGCGTGGTGCACTACGTCGCGCTGGGCGACTCCGCGGCCCAGGGCGTGGGCGCCTCGCACGTGGGCGCGAGCTACGTGGCGCTGCTCGGCCGCCGGATCTCGTTGGCGACGGGGCGGTCGGTCGCGATCACGAACCTCTCGGTCTCCGGGGCGATCTCGGGCGATGTCGTCGCGGGCCAGCTGCCGGCGCTGGCCGAGTTGGGCTTCGAACCCGACATCGTCACGCTCGACATCGGCGGCAACGACGTGGTGTTCGCCATCGGCAACACCGTCGAGTCGTTCGCGGCCAGCTTCGACAAGATCCTGGCCGGCCTGCCAGCGGGCAGCTTCGTCGGGGACGTGCCGTGGTTCGTCATCCCGGGCCTCGAGCAGCGGTCGAGGGCGATGGCGAGCCGCGCCGTCGAGCTGATCGAGCGACACGGCCACCACAAGGTGCCGATCTATGACGCGATGCGCCAAGAGGGCAGGCTGCTCTACTACACGAAGACGGCAGCCGACTGGTTCCACCCGAACGACAAGGGCCACCAGGAGTGGGCAGACCTGTTCTGGAAGCAGATCGAGGCCAGCGGCCGGATCGCCGAGCTCCGCGAGCACACCTGGGCCCAGGAGCACCTCGACGCCCCGTGAGCCGGGCCCACGAGCGAAGCGACGCGGCTCAAGGAGCGTGATAGGCTCGGCGGTCGGTCGCCCGAGTCGGGCGTCCATGCCCTCCTGCCGCGGGAACGACCCGCGGCCGTTAGTCCGAAGGAGGTGGGGCTGAAGCATGCGTAAGTACGAGATGATGGTTCTCGTCGATTCTGACGTCGATGAGCGCCAGGTACCCGCTCTGGTCGAGAAGCACCTTGAGGTCATCACCAAGGGTGGCGGCACGGTCGAGAACATCGACTTCTGGGGCCGTCGCCGTCTGGCGTACGACATCAACAAGAAGTCCGAGGCCAGCTATGCCGTCGTGCAGCTGACCGCCGAGCACCCTGTCGTCGCCGAGCTGGATCGTCTGATGGGTATCGACGAGAAGATCGTGCGCACCAAGGTGCTGCGTTTGGACGGCAAGAAGTAATCCACAGATTTGCCTGCTCGCGAGAAATTGTCGGTGCTACCGACAACTATGTAGGGCAAGCAGACTGAATCCCAAGTCCGATCCATCGGAAGGCAAGAACATGGCAGGCGAGACCCCCATCACGCTCATCGGCAACCTCACGGCTGACCCTGAGCTCCGCTTCACGCCCAACGGGGCGGCTGTCGCGAACTTCACGGTCGCGTCGACTCCGCGCACGTTCGATCGTCAGACGAACGAGTGGCGAGACGGCGACTCCATGTTCATCAACTGCTCGGTGTGGCGCCAATACGCCGAGAACGTGGCCGAGTCCCTCTCCAAGGGAACTCGCGTCATCGTCTCGGGGCGCCTCAAGGCACGCAGCTACGAGACCCGCGAGGGCGAGAAGCGCACCGTGTTCGAGGTTGACGTCGACGAGGTCGGTCCGGCCCTGCGTTACGCGACGGCCAAGGTCACCCGTACCACGGGTGGCGGCGGCGGTGGCAACTGGCAGGGCAATCAGGGCGGCGGCGGCCAGCAAGGCGGCGGCCAGCAGGCTCCCCAGTCCTCGGGCGGAGACCCGTGGTCCAGCTCCGGCAATGCCGGCGGCAACCGCGGCGGCAACGACCCATGGGCCCAGGCGTCGCAGCCGGAAGAGCCCCCGTTCTGATCCACCCGCTTATCTGGTCTCGTCGGCCGAGCCGGGGGGAGCGCTACGCGCCTCCCTCGCCGGAACCGCGGGGCTAGCTGGCACATTCCGTCGCAAGACGGGCTTTCACGGGCCGATGGCCCAACTCATTCAAGGAGAGCACCACAATGGCCGGTCCACAGCGCAAGTCTGTGAACAAGAAGAAGATCATGCCGGTGAAGACGACTCGCGTCGCCAACATCGACTACAAGGACATCAACACGCTCAAGAAGTTCATCTCTGAGCGTGGCAAGATCCGCGCCCGTCGCGTCACTGGCCTCTCGGTCCAGGACCAGCGCAAGGTCGCCCTCGCCGTCAAGAACGCGCGCGAGGTTGCCCTGCTGCCGTACGCGTCGACCGCTCGCTGATCGGAAAGGGAAGAAGAGATGAAGCTCATTCTGACCAGCACTGTTGACAAGCTCGGCATCGCCGGCGACGTCGTCGAGGTCAAGGACGGCTACGGCCGCAACTACCTCGTGCCCCAGGGCAAGGCGATCCGCTGGACCCGTGGCGCCGAGAAGCAGATCGAGGGCATCAAGCGTTCGCGCGACGCCCGCGAGGTGCGCGGCGTCGAGCACGCGCAGGAGATCCGTTCCCAGCTGGAGGGCCTGACCATCACGGTCGCGGCCGCCGCCTCGGAGCAGGGCCACCTGTTCGGCTCGGTCACCCCGAACGCCGTCGCCGTCGCCGTGAAGAAGGCCGGCGGTCCCACCGTCGACAAGCGCGCGGTGTCGTTCGCGAAGCCCGTGAAGTCGCTCGGCGGACACGTCGCGGCCATCAAGCTGCACGGCGCCGTCACCGCGCACGTCCCGTTCGAGGTCGTCGCCAAGTAGGCGTAACCCGTCTGCCACAAGAGGCCCCGGCTTGAGCCGGGGCCTCTTGCTGTTTCGAGGGGCGCGCTGGTGGAGCCGGTTGACCAACGCTTCCTCCGGCTGCGGCGCACCTGGCGGGCGATCCCGGCTCCCCGCCGATCGGTACTTCCCTAGGATGAGCCCATGCGCAGCTTCACCGTGGCCATGAATCCGAGCCGCAACGTCACCCTGGAGGCCGTCTGCTTCGACCTGCCGTCGCCCGACGAACAGCCGACGCCGCTGGAACACCCGCGCCCGGCGATGGTGATCTGTCCCGGCGGCAGCTACCAGTTCCTGTCGCAGCGCGAGTCCGACCCCGTCGCCGCCTCGTATCTCGCGCACGGGTTCAACGCGTTCATCCTGCGCTACTCGATCCGCGAGCACGCCAAGGGGCTCGCCCCCGTCATCGACGCCGCGCGCGCCGTGCGCTGGGTACGGGCACACGCCGACGAGCTGGGGGTCGACCCGGAGCGGGTGGCGATCGTCGGGTTCTCCGCGGGCGGCCACGTGGCGGCGCAGTTGGCGACGCACTGGCAGGACGACGCGCTCGTCGCCGCCGAGCGATCTGAGTACGCGGCGCTGCGGTTCTTCGGCGTCGAGGCCAACGAGCACCTGATGGACTACCCCTCGAGGCCGGACGCGCTGATCGCGTCCTACGCGGTGCTCGGCACGGGCTGGGCGACCGACGACGAGCCGGCGCTGACGTACATGGACCTGTACGACGCGGTGTCGCCGAGCTGCCCGCCGAGCTTCGTCTGGACCACCGCGGAGGACACCGTCGTGCCGCCGAGCCAGTCGACGCGGTTCGCGGCAGCTCTGGAGGCTCAGGGTGTCGAGGTCGAATACCACCTCTACGACCGAGGCGTGCACGGGTTGTCGACGGTGACCCAGGTGTCGAACGCCGACCGCGCCGAGCTGCCGGGGGAGGCCCAGGCGTGGCTGCCGCGTTCCGCCGCCTGGCTCCGCGAGACCTGGGGCCGGTAGCGCCCGATGGCCGCCCGATTCCTGACCTCCTGGCCGTGCCAGGACGCGTGCGGGACGATCGAGACCGACGAGCGCGTCGAGGGCGCCCCCGTCTACCGTTGCCCGGGCTGCGACTCCTCCTGGATCGAGCTCAACGAGCGCGTCCCGCCGCTGGTTGAGGGGGATTGCGGCGAGAGGGCGGATTCCGCTGGTTGAGCAGGTGACTACGCCGCCCGGGTCGTCGCGAGCCGGAGTGGCGCGCGCTCCAGGTGGATGCGCAGGCCGTCGTGCCAGCGGAAGTACCCGAGGACGCCAAGCGCGGTGAGGGCCGTCGCGACGGCCGCGATCAAGACGGAAGCCCGCGGCCCCGCCACCTCGCCAAGCCAGCCGATGGCGGGCGCGCCCAGCGGGGTGCCGCCGAGGAAGATGGCGACGTAGATCGACATGATCCGGCCGCGGTACTCGGGCGCGGTGCCAAGTTGGACCGCGGCGTTCGCCGTCGTCATCACGGTTAACGCGAAGAACCCCGAGGGGATGAGCAGCAGGGCGTAGACGACGTAGTTCGGCGCGAACGTGAGCGCCAGGGTGCTGACCGCGAACCCGGCGAGGGCGAGGAGGATGGTGCGCAGGGTCGGCTTGACGCGGCGGGCGGCCATGAGCGCGCCGGCGAGCGTGCCGATGGCCATGATGGTGCCGAGCAGCCCGAACTCCTGATCAGCTGTGTCGGGCCCACGCCGACCGCGGCGACGAGCAGCCCCGCGACGCCCGGCCCGATCAGGCGGGCCCCGTTGAACGACGTCGAGTTCAGCCCGACGGCGTTGGGCAGCAGCTCGCGCGGCACGATCTCGGAGACGAACGCCTGGCGCGCGGGGTTGTCGAAGGCGCTGATGATGCCGGTGAGGAAGGCGATGACGTAGACGTGCCAGAGGGCGACGGCGCCCGTCGCGATGAGCGCCCACAGGGCCAGCGACGTCAGCCCGAGCGCGAGCTGCGTGACCAGCAGCACGGTGCGCTTCGAGAAGCGGTCGACGACGGCGCCGGCGTACGGCGCGAGGAACGGGACGGCGAGGAACTGCAGCGCGGTGACGACGCCCAGCGCGGTGCTGGAGCCGTCGGTGAGCTCGGTCAGCACCAGCCAGTCTTGGCCGATGCGCTGGATCCACGTGCCGAGGTTGCTGACGAGCGCGCCGAGGAAGAACAGGCGGTAGTTCGCGACGGCGAACGACGCGAAGGTGCGCGATCTCGGGGCTTGACTAGCCATTGGACACCTCCAGCAGGAGGTCGGCGGCCTTCCTGAGCAGCGCGAGCTGGTCGTCGTCGAGGCCCTCCAGGTGTGCGGCCATCCAGGTGTCGCGGCTGGCGATCGTGTTCGTGATGATGGCGAGCCCGACGTCGGTGAGCCGGACGAGGACCTGGCGCCCGTCGTCGGGGTGCGGCACGCGCGCGACGAGGCCGTCGGACTCCAGGCAGTTGACGGTTCGGGTCATCGACGGCGCGCTGACCCGGTCGAGCGCCGCGAGCTGCCCGGGGGTCTGCGCCCCGCCGTGGTGCAGGTGCGCGAGCACCGAGAACTGGTGCGGCGCCACTTGGCTTGTGGACTCGAACCGCACGCGCCGCGCGATGCGCTGGCACGCGAGGCGTAGGTCGTTGGCGAGCGCGAAGCGCTCCTCTTCTTGTGTGGTCATTGACTCATCATCTCCAGGTCGTTAGCCTAGCTCATTACGTCAGCTAACTAAAATGCCTGGCCGGACGGGGTGCGTGCAGATACCTGCGTATGCGCGGCCAGCCGTACGCCTATTTCGCAGTCGGCGGCATGTACGCAGGTATCTGCACGACGGGCAGAGTAATTGAATCGTCAACCATGTTGTATGATGGTGCCAGCACGAGGAGGCACACATGATGCAGTTCGGCATCTTCACCGTCGGTGACATCACCACCGATCCGACCAATGGCCGCACGCCGACCGAGCACGAGCGGATCAAGGCCACCGTCGCCATCGCCAAGAAGGCGGAGGAGGTGGGCCTCGACGTCATCGCCGCCGGCTAGCACCACAACCCGCCGTTCGTGGCGTCGTCGCCGACGACGACGCTCGCATACATCGGCGCGCAGACCGAGCGCATCATCTTGTCGACCGCGACGACGCTGATCACCACCACGGACCCGGTGCGGATTGCCGAGGACTACGCCACGCTGCAGCACCTCGTCGACGGGCGCATGGACCTGATGCTCGGCCGCGGCAACACCGGCCCCGTCTACCCGTGGTTCGGCAAGGACATCCGCGACGGCATCGCGCTGGCGGTCGAGAACTACGCACTGCTGCACGAGCTGTGGAGGAACGACGTGGTCAACTGGCAGGGCCAGCACCGCACGCCGCTACACGGCTTCACCGCCACCCCGCGCCCGCTCGACGGCGTGCCGCCGTTCGTGTGGCACGGCTCGATCCGCTCGCCCGAGATCGCCGAGCAGGCCGCCTACTACGGTGATGGCTTCTTCCACAACAACATCTTCTGGCCGATGAGCCACACCAAGCGCATAATCGCACTGTATCGCCAGCGCTTCGAGCACTACGGCC
>CAYVWO010000021.1:0-16366 GCA_964455495.1 uncultured Tessaracoccus sp. | reverse complement strand
GGCGGCAGGCGCCGACGGGGTCGAGCAGCGGGTGGTCGCAGAACCGCGGGATGGCGGTGCCGATCATCTCGGCGGCCCGGATGATCAGCGTGCCCTTGGGGACGCTGACCTGAGTGCCGTCGATGGTCAGCGTTACCAGGTCCGGCTTCGGCGCGACCTCGGCGGAGGTCGTCTTCGCGTCGACGCTCATCACAGGTCTCCTTCCACGTTGAACAGGGCGCTCTTCTCGTAGGGGAACAGCTCCCAGGCGGGGGTGTGGTAGCCCTGCTCGAACTCGGCCCGGAAGTGGCGGACCGCGGAGGTCACGCACGCCACGGCGCCGTCGGCCAGCGCGCAGAACGACTTGCCGCCGATGTTGTCGCAGATGTCGAGCAGCTTGTCGACGTCGCCCTCCTCGGCCGTGCCCGCCTCGAACCTCATCAGCAGCTGGACGAGCCACCACGAGCCCTCGCGGCAGGGGGTGCACTTGCCGCAGGACTCGTGCTTGTAGAACTCGACGAACCGGAGCGTCGTCCGCACGATCGAGGTAGTGTCGTCGAACACCTGCAGGGCCTTGGTGCCGAGCATGGTGCCGGCGCCGGCCATGCCCTCGTAGTCGAGAGGGATGTCGAGGCCCTCGGCGGTCAGGATCGGGGTCGAGGAGCCGCCCGGCGTGAAGAACTTCAGCTCGTGCCCGTCGCGCATGCCGCCGCCCAGCTCGATCAGCTGGCGCAGCGTGATGCCCATCGGGGCCTCGAACTGGCCGGGGCTCTTGACGTGCCCGGACAGCGAGTAGATGGTGAAGCCCTTCGACTTCTCGGTGCCCATCGACTGGAACCACGCGGCGCCGTTGGCGACGATCGCCGGCACGGACGCGATGGACTCGACGTTGTTGATCACCGTCGGCGACGCGTACAGGCCCGCGACGGCGGGGAACGGCGGGCGCAGGCGCGGCTGGCCGCGGCGGCCCTCGAGCGAGTCGAGCAGCGCCGTCTCCTCGCCGCAGATGTAGGCGCCCGCGCCGGCGTGGACGATGATGTCCAGGTCGTAGCCGGAGCCCATGATGTTGCGGCCGAGGTAGCCGGCGGCGTAGGCCTCGCGCACCGACTGCTGGAGGCGGCGGATCACGTGGAGCACCTCGCCGCGGCAGTAGATGAACGCGTGCTTGGCGCGGATGGCGTAGGAGGCGATGATGATGCCCTCGACCAGGGTGTGCGGCGTGGCCATCATCAGCGGGATGTCCTTGCAGGTGCCCGGCTCCGACTCGTCCGCGTTGACGACGAGGTACTTCGGGTTCGGGTTGTCCTGCGGCACGAAGGACCACTTCATGCCGGTCGGGAAGCCGGCGCCTCCGCGGCCGCGGAGGTTGGCGTCCTTGACCAGGGAGATCAGCTCGTCGGGCTGCATGTCGAGCGCCGTGCGCAGCGCGCGGTAGCCGCCGGTGGCCTCGTAGCGGCTGAGCTTCCAGGACTTGTCCTCACCCCACTGGGCGCTGAGCACCGGGGTCAGCAGGTCGGTCACTTCGCCTCCTCAGCGGCCGGGGCGGTCCAGTTGTTCTCGGCCGCGATGCGGCGGCCGAGCAGCGACGCGTCGCCCGCGGACGGGCCCTCGTCGGCGCGGCCGTCGGGGAAGCCTGCGAGGACGCGCTCGGCGCCCTTCCAGGAGGTGAGGACGGCGCCGCGGGTGGAGACGACCTCCTCGTCGTTCAGCAGCTTCTCGACCAGCTCGTCGGTCTTCTGGGGGTCCATGTTGTCGAAGAACTCCCAGTTGACCATCATCACCGGCGCGAAGTCGCAGGCCGCGTTGCACTCGAGGCGCTCGAGCGAGACCTGGCCGTCGGGCGTCGTCTGTCCCTCGTCGATGCCGAGGCGGTCCTTCGCGCGCTGCAGCAGGATGTCGCCGCCCATGACCGCGCACAGCGCGGTGGTGCACACACCCAGGTGGTGCTTGCCCGCGGGGCGCCGCTTGTACATGGTGTAGAACGTCGCCACCCCGGAGACCTGCGCGGTGGTGATGCCGAGGATCTCGGCGCACGCCTCTATGCCGCGGGGGCTGACACGTCCGTCCACCGACTGCACCAGGTGCAGCATCGGCAGCAGCGCCGAGCGCGGCTGCGGGTAGCGGGCGGCCAGCTCGCGCAGCTCGGCGATCGCGGCGTCGTCGATGTTGGTCGACTGATCCGAGTAGTCCACCGAGCCGGACTCGGGGAAGTGACTTTCGAAGTGGCCGCTCATCGGTCCACACCTCCAAGGACGGGGTCGAGGCTCGCGACCGCGACGACGACGTCGGACATCATGCCGCCCTCGCACATGGCGGGGATGGACTGCAGGTGGTTGAAGCCCGGGTCGCGGAAGTGGACCCGGAAGGGGCGGGTGCCGCCGTCGGAGACCAGGTGCACGCCGAGCTCGCCCTTCGGCGACTCGATGGCCTGGTAGACCTGGCCGGCCGGCACCTTGAAGCCCTCGGTGACGATCTTGAAGTGGTGGATCAGCGCCTCCATGGACTCGCCCATGATGTGCTTGATGTGCTCGTTCGAGTTGCCCTGGCCGTCGGAGCCGACGGACAGCTGGGCGGGCCACGCGATCTTCTTGTCCTCGACCATGACCGGCTGGCCCTGGGTCTTCTCAAGGCGCTCGTAGCACTGCTCGACGATCTTCAGGGACTCCCAGCACTCCTGCAGGCGGATGCGGAACCGGCCGTAGGCGTCGTCGGAGGCCCAGGTGACGGTGTCGAACTCGTAGGTCTCGTAGCCGCAGTAGGGCTGCGTCCTGCGCAGGTCCCAGTCGTAGCCGGTGGCGCGCAGCGGCGGGCCGGAGGCGCCGAGCATCATGCTGGCGGACAGGTCGAGGACGCCGACGTTGGAGAGGCGGCCGATGAAGATCGGGTTCTCGTTGCAGAACGTCGCGTACTCGGGCAGGTGCTTCTTCAGCCAGTCGATGACCGTGCGCAGGTGGCTGAGGCCGTCCTCGGGGAGGTCGTTGGCCACGCCGCCGGGCCGCACGTACGCGTGGTTCATGCGGAGGCCGGAGAGGGCCTCGAGGAAGTCGAGGATCATCTCGCGCTCGCGGAACGCGACGGTCATCACGGTCAGGGCGCCGATCTCCATGCCGCCGGTGCCCATGGCGACCAGGTGCGAGGCGATGCGGTTCAGCTCCATGACCAGCACGCGGATGATGCTGGCGCGCTCAGGGACGTCGTCGGTGATCCTGAGCAGCTTCTCGACGGCGAGGCAGTAGGCGACCTCGTTGAACAGCGGGGCGACGTAATCCATGCGCGTGCAGTACGTCACGCCCTGGGTCCACGTCTTGTACTCCATGTTCTTCTCGATGCCGGTGTGCAGGAAGCCGATCGCGGGGCGGACGGACACGACGGTCTCGCCGTCCATCTCGAGGATCAGGCGGAGCACGCCGTGGGTCGACGGGTGCTGGGGGCCCATGTTGACGACGACGGTCTCGTCGCCGCGCTCGGCCTGCTCGCTCGCGATGTCGGCCCAGTCGCCGCCCTGCGCAAGGTAGACGCGGTCGGCCTTGTCGTCGCCGGCGCCCTCGAAGATGTCCTCGGTAGCTGCGTGGGTGCTCATTAGGAGTAGTTCCTCCTCTGATCGGGAGCGGGCACCTTCGCGCCCTTGTACTCGACGTCGACGCCGCCCAGCGGGTAGTCCTTGCGCTGCGGGTGGCCGCGCCAGTCGTCCGGCATCAGGATGCGGGTCAGCGACGGGTGGCCGTCGTAGACGATCCCGAACATGTCCCAGGCCTCGCGCTCGTGCCAGTCGGCCATCGGGTAGGTGGCGACCACGGACGGGATGTGCGGGTCATCGTCGGGGCAGCTCACCTCGAGGCGCACCCGGCGGTTGTGGGTGTAGCTCAGCAGGTGGTAGACCGAGTGCAGCTCGTGGCCGGTGTCGCCCGGGTAGTTCACGCCGGAAACCGAAACGCAGACCTCGAAGCGGAGGAACGGGTCGTCGCGGAAGGCCTGCACGGTCTTCAGCAGGTGCTCGCGGGGCACGTAGATGGTCAGCTCGCCGCGGTCGAAGAGCACCAGCTGGCCCTCGAGCTCCGGCACGACCTCGAGCGCGCGGCCGTGGATGGCGTCGAACGGATCTCCGAACGGGCCGACGGTCTGGCCGGGCATCGCGTACTCGCGGACGAGGCCGCCGTAGCCGGACGTGTCGCCCGAGCCGGCTCCGGCCCACATGCCCTGCTTGGTGCGGATCACCGGGCGCTCGGCCGAGGCCGCGCCGTCCGGAACCGGGAGGTTGTCGGGGGTCTGCTCGCTCATCGCATGAGGCCCTTCATCTCGATCTTGGCGGGCGCGGCCAGGGCCAGCTGCTCGGCCTCCTCGATGGCCGCGACCTCGTTCGGGCCGATCGGCCGGTGCTGGACGCGCTCGCGCAGCTTGAACATGGCGTCGATCAGCATGTCGGGGCGGGGCGGGCAGCCGGGCAGGTACATGTCGACCGGCAGGAAGTGGTCGCAGCCCTGGACGACGGCGTAGTTGTTGAACATGCCGCCGGACGAGGCGCAGGCGCCCATCGCGATGACCCACTTGGGGTTCGGCATCTGGTCGTAGACCTGGCGCACGACGGGCGCCATCTTCTGCGAGACGCGGCCCGAGACGATCATCAGGTCGGCCTGGCGCGGCGAGGCGCGGAACACCTCCTGGCCCCAGCGGCCGGCGTCGAACCGCGGCGTGCCGTAGGCCATCATCTCGATGGCGCAGCAGGCAAGGCCCATGGTGGCCGGCCAGAAGGACGCCTTGCGCACCCAACCGAAGATCCCCTCGACGGTGGTCAAGAGGATGCCGCTGGGAAGCTTGTCTTCGATACCCATATCAGTGACTTCCAATCATTCCCAGTCGAGGCCCTTGCGGCGCAGGACGTAGAAGTAAGGGACGAAGAAGAGCGCGATGAAGATGACCATCGCGATCTTCGTGAACCATTCGAGCTGGTTGAACGCCACGGCCCACGGCAGGAGGAACACGACCTCGATGTCGAAGACGATGAACATCATGGCGGTGATGTAGTACTTGACCGGGAACCGGCCGCCGCCGACGGGCTGCGGGGTGGGCTGGATGCCGCACTCGTAGCTGTCGTACTTCGCCCGGTTGTAGCGGGCGGGGCCGACGACGGCGCTCAGGCCCATCGAGACCAGGACGAACAGCGTGGCCAGGAGCACCATGCCCAGGATCGGGATGTAAGGATTCATCGTTTACTCATTCCTTCCGATCAGGCCGACGGGGCGGCCTTGCAGAGCGCGTTGATGATGCGGTCCATCGCGTCACCGTCGTTTTTGTCGGTGAGGTTGGCAAGCAGCTTAAGCACGAAACGCATCAGCGTCTTGCGCGGCAGGCCATAACGCGTACAAAGATGCATGATCCGCGGGTCGCCGATCAGCTTCACGAAGATGGTGCCGAGGCGGTAGTACCCGCCGAGCTCGGCCTTCAAGCGCTCGGGGTAGGCGCGCATCGCCTTCTCCGCGGACGCGGTGCCGAAGCCGCGGGAGCGCGCCTCGGCGATGGCCTCGGCTGCCATCTCGGCGGACTCCATGGCGTAGGGGATGCCCTCGCCGTTGAACGGGTTGACCATGCCGCCGGCGTCGCCGACGAGGACCAGGCCCCGGCCGTAGTGCGGCTGCCGGTTGAACGCCATCGGGAGCGCGGCGCCCTGCACCTTGCCCACCATGTTCTCGTCGCGGAAGCCCCACTCCTCCGGGGTGTTGTCCAGCCAGCGCTTCAGCAGCGCGCGGTAGTCGGTCTGGCCGAAGCTCTTCGAGGTGTTGAGGACGCCGAGGCCGACGTTGCTCGTGCCGTCGCCCATACCGAAGATCCAGCCGTAGCCGGGCATCAGCGTCGACTCGTGGGGCTTGCCGTCCCAGAGCTCAAGCCAGCTCTCGAGGTAGTCGTCGTGCGTGCGCGGGCTCGTGTAGTAGGTGCGCACCGCCACGCCCATGGGCCTGTCGTCGCGCTTGTTGAGGCCCATGGAGATCGAGAGCCGCGAAGAGTTGCCGTCGGCGGCGACCACGATGGGAGCTGTGAAGCTGCGGCCGTCCTTGGTGGTGACGCCGGTGATGCGGCCCGTGCGGTCGTCGAGGATACCGGCGTCGACGTTCGCGCCCTCGACGAGGTTCGCGCCGCTGCGGACGGCCTCCTGCGCGAGGATGTTGTCGAAGTCGGCGCGGGGGCGCTGCAGCCCGTGCGGCGGGAAGTCGGTGAGGTCCGGCCAGGGCAGCTCGAAGGGCTCGGTGCGGCCGCCGTAGACGCGCAGGCCGTAGTTGTGGATCCAGCCCGCCTCCCTCGACGTGTCGATGCCGAGGCGGGTGAGCGCGCGCGTCGCGCGGGGCGTGAGGCCGTCGCCGCACACCTTCTCGCGCGGGAAGTGCGACTTCTCGAGGAGGGTGACGCTCAGTCCGTGGCGCGCCAGATACGCCGCGGCGGTCGATCCACCGGGGCCGGCTCCGACGACGACCACGTCGGCTTCGACGGCAGCCTCGCCCGCGGGCTGGGCCTTCGACATTCGGTCTCCTGTTTTGTCCGGGGAACGGCGCATCTTCCGGGTCAGTCTAGGGGTGGGCCGACGGTTCGGCCAACCCAACCCACACTTCCGCTACTGGCAAGCGACTAGGCGTTTTGCCCAGATTTTCGCTACTACTACATTGCGTAAAAATCTGCGCGGAGGCGGGCTCCCGTGACGCCGGTCGGACGCCTGGAAGTGGCTGCTCCCCCGCGCCATGGCTATGCTCGCGAGCGTGATCCTCGACTTCGGCTCCGCGCGCATGCGCGCCACGACTGTCGCGATCGACGACCCAGGGCCGTTGGAGCGTTTCCTCCCCGAGAGCGGTCCGAGCGGCGCGTTCATCCGGCGGGGAGAGGGCTTCGTGGCGCTGGGCGAGGTCGCCCGCTTCGAGACCGACAGGCTCGAGGCCGCCGACGTCTGGTGGGACGAGATCTCCAGCCAGATAGACCACGACTCGGAGATGCCGGGCGAGTTCGGAACCGGGCCGATCGCCGTCGGCTCCTTCACCTTCGACCCCGACCGCTCCGAGGAGCGGTCGGTGCTGAGCGTGCCGCAGGTGATTGTCGGCCGGCGAAACGGGACGGCGTGGATGACGCGGCTCGGCACGGGCCGGTTCGACGGCACGCTCCCTCCCCTCGGCGAGCCGACGCGCGAGCCGTCGGGCGTGGCCCTGGCCAGCGGGGCCATGGGCCGCCGGGTGTGGACCAAGATCGTCGGCGAGGTCGTCTCGCTGATCCGCCGGGGCGAGGCGAGCAAGGTCGTGCTTGCGCGCGACCTGCGCGTCGAGGCCGACGGACCGATCGATCTGCGTCACCTCCTCGCGCGGCTGATCGACCGCTACCCGATGACGTGGACGTACCTGGTCGACGGCATGGTCGGCGCGACGCCCGAGCTGCTGCTGCGCCGCCAGGGCGGGCTGGTGACGTCCCGCGTGCTCGCCGGGACCGTCTGGCACGACCCCGAGGGCAGCGATCCCCTGCTGCTCGCCGCCGAGCTTGCGCGCTCGAGCAAGGACAGCGCGGAGCACGAGTTCGCCGTCGAGTCCGTCGCCCACGCCCTCGCGCCGTACTGCGCCGCGATGAACGTGCCGGAGGCGCCGTCGGTGCTGAAGCTCCCGAACGTCATGCACCTGGCCACGGACATCACGGGGGTCGCGCTGCCGGGGGCGAGCTCGGTCGCGCTGGCCGCGGCGCTCCACCCGAGCGCGGCCGTGTGCGGAACCCCCACCCACCTCGCGATGGACATCATCAGCGAGCTGGAGTCCATGGACCGCGGCCGCTACGCCGGCCCCGTCGGCTGGGTCGACAGCGACGGCGAGTGGGCCATCGCGCTGCGCGGCGGCCACGTCCGTCCGGACACGCCGAACGAGATCCAGCTGTTCGCCGGCGCCGGCATCGTCGCCGACTCCGACCCCGCGGTCGAGCTGGCCGAGACTGGGGCGAAGTTCATCCCGATGCTCCAAGCCCTCGGCCTCGAGCCGTAGCCCACGCTCCTTGAGCCGCGCCCCGGAAGCGCAGCGCGAGTCAATCACGCTCCTTGAGCCGCGCCCAAGAGCGCAGCGCGAGTCAATCACGTTCCTTGAGCCACGCCCAAGAAGCGCAGCGCGAATCACGCTCCTTGAGCCGCGCCCCAAGGAGCGGAGCGACGCAGGCGCGCGTCGAAAGGCCCGGCACCCGGTTCAGCAACCCAACCACCGCTACTCCGCAAAGCGAGACGATCTACCACGAACTGGCCCCACCTGGCACCGTCGTGCCAGTTGGACCGACTTGTTGGCAATCTCGCTCGGTCGACACATCCGACTGTGACGAAACCGGGACATTCCTCCTGGCTGGTGGCCCGCGCGCTCTACCTCCCTGACCAGGATGACCCGGTGCCCGCGCTCCGCGATGGGCTGCTGCTGCGGTCCGGCGTCATTGTCGCCGGGTCCGCGCTGCTCGCGCTCGCGCTGGCCTGGACCGTCGCACGGCCTGTCGCCCGCGCCGGGAGGGTGGCGACGGCGGTGGCCGACGGCGACCTCGCCGCGCGCATCCCGGTGCGCGGCAACGACGCCCTCGCCGTCATGTCCGACGCCATCAACGCCATGGCTGACCGGCTCACTGGGCAGATCGCGGACCTCGAACGGGCCAACGAGGCCCAGCGGCGCTTCGTGTCGGACGTCGCGCACGAGCTGCGCACCCCGACCGCCGCGCTGCTCGCGTCCGCGGAGGCGCTGGACAACCCCGCCACGAGGGGCGAGGCGGCGATACTCGTCGCGCCGCAGCTCCGACGCCTGGCCGGGCTCACGGAGGACCTGCTGGAGATCAGCCGGATGGACGCCGGCCACGCCGCCGTCGCCCTCGACCGCGTCGACGTCGTGGACCTGATCGCGGAGGTCATCGCCGACACCGACATCGGCTATCACGGCCCCGTGGAGCTGATGGTCACGACTGATCCCGTCCGGCTGCAGACGATCCTCCGCAACCTGACGGCCAACGCCATCCAGCACGGCGCCCCGCCCGTTACGGTCACTCTCGGGCGGGAGGGCGCGGCGGTGGCCATCGACGTGCACGACGGCGGCCCCGGCGTGCCTACGGAGCTGCGGGACCGCGTCTTCGACCGCTTCGTCCGCGGCGACGAGTCGCGACACGGCTCGTCGTCGGGCCTCGGCCTGGCGATCGCGGCGGAGAACGCCCGCCTGCTCGGCGGCACCCTGGCGCTCGCGGCAGACGGATCGACATTCCGCCTCACGCTTCCTCTCCCCGGGGAGGCGACGGCGTGAGCGCGCTCCTGCTCGTCGAGGACGACCGGGGCGTGGCCGAGGCGCTGCGCCTGGCCCTCGTCTCCCTCGGGCACCGCGTCGAACTCGCCCAGGACGGGAAGGCCGGCCTCGCCAAGCTGGCCGAGCGGCCGTTCGACGTCATGCTGCTCGACGTGATGATGCCCGGCATCGACGGCTTCGAGACGGCTCGACGCGTGCGGGCCGCCTCGCTGCTTCCCATCATCATGCTGACGGCGCGGTCGGACCCGATCGACATCGTCGCCGGGCTCGAATGCGGCGCCGACGACTACGTCACCAAGCCGGTCGAGCCCCGGGTCTTGGATGCGCGCATCAAGGCGGTGCTGCGCCGCGCCGTCCCTCGCGAGGAGGCCGCGCCGCTCGCGTTCGGCGAGGTGACGATCAACCCGATGGCCATGACGGTGGCCCGCGCCGGCCGGCCGGTGGCGCTCACCCCCACCGAGCTGCGGCTGCTGCTCGAGCTGGCCGAGCACGCCGGCCAAGCGCTCAGCCGCCACCAACTCCTGCATCGCGTCTGGGGCTACGGTTACGCGGGAGACTCCCGCCTCGTCGACGCCGTGGTGCAGCGGCTCCGCGCGAAGGTCGAGCCCGCGCCGTCGCAGCCGACGCTGATCCACACCGTCCGCGGCATCGGCTACCGCCTGGACCGCCCTCGCAACTGAAGGTTGTCGGCCCGCGGACATCAACGTGGCTGCTTCCGTTCGATCCGCGACGGAACCCAGCTCGACATGGCGGTTTCCGTCAGCATGCTGACGTTGGGCGCCAAGTAACGGTCACCGGGTCTTGCGCTGGACCTGGACCTTCTTGACGGGCGTCGAGGAGGTGCCGGCGCGGCGGGCCTTCTCGGCGTCGAGCACTCGCTTCTGCTCGGCCTGCTGCTCCATCAGGGCCTCGCGGTCGAAGCCGCTGCGCAGGAACGAGAACGCGATCACCGCGATGATGATCGACACCCACACGGGGAGGCTGAACACGATCGGGAGCGTGATCAACGCGATCATGTCGAAGCCGCGCAGCATCGAGAACATCAGGCCGGGGGGCATGGCCCCCATGCCGGTGGCGACGATCGGGCCGGAGTAGTCGGCGGGCTTGGCCGCGACCCAGCGGACGGCGGCGAGCAGGCCCGCGATGCCGGTCACCAAAGCCGCACTCACGGCGTCGATGGGGTTGACCGGCACGCCGCCGGCGAGGCCGAGGAACGCGGGGAAGACCGCGACGGTCCACAGCAGCGCGAGGAGGGCGGGGACCACCATCGCGGCCTGCTTCACCTCGGCGACACTGTAGGGGAAGCAGCGCTGGAGGCCCTTGGTGCGGGTAAGCACGCGCAGCGAGTTCATGAACGGGATGAGCGCGACCATCAGCACCAGCGCGGAGAGCGGCGGGTTGAGGCTGGTCATCCCGAGCGCCTGCACCGCGTAGGGGACGACGGCGCTGCCGGCCAGCGTGAGCAGCGGCAGGGGCTGACGCCAGAGGCGCTGGACGTCGCGCATGATGAGCGCCCGCATGCCCGTTCCCACGCCGCGGGTGGGGCTCACGTGGCCGCGCTCCTTGGACTTCGACTCGATCAGGATGTCGCGGATCAGCGCAAACTCCAGCGCAAACGCGGCGCCCTGCAGGCCGCTGAGCAGCGACCCTCCCGAGGTGAGGCGCTGGCGCCGGATGTTGTTCAGCCTGCGTTGGGCGATGAGGCCCGCGACGACGATCAGCAGCGCCCCGACGGCGGCGATGATGAGCGCCAGCTCGACGGACAGCTCCGTCAGGCCGCCAAGCGCGAACCAGCCCGCGGCGCCGCCGACGAGAAGCACCATGGTGGCGATCGCCGTCAACCCGATGACCCACTGGATACCGACCAGGATCCAGCGCCGGTCGGCGCCCTGCTCCGCGGCGGCGAGCGCCACGAGGCCCGCGGCGCCGAAGCCGCCGGCGAGCGCCCAGATCCCGACCTGCGCCAGCGGCGAGCCGGTCAGCGCCGCGATCAGCGCGCCGAACAGGGCGCCGGCGACGGACGCGAGCGCGATGGCCGCGAGGAGGCGCTTGGCGAGGATGCGCCGTCGGTCCGTGGGGCCGTCCATCAGCCAGAAGCCCTCGGCCGACGAGGCGAGCACCGGACCGAACATGCGCGAGAGCACAATAGTGAACGCGAGGATGCCTGCCACCGAGGCCCAGGGAAGCAGGCCGCGGGCGGCGAGACAGCCCGCTGTGTCGCAGACGGCGACGACCTGCTGGGCCTGAATGATCGAGGACACCAGCATGGCGCCGATCATGACCAGCGCGAACACGAACACATAGCCGTCGGACAGCGCCTGCCAGATGTTGCGGTCGGCGCGGCCGCGGCGCCAGTCGCGCATCAGCAGCGCGAGCTGCTTCTCGTCGACCTGGCCGAGCTCGCCGAAGCGCGGATCGGTGACCGACATCAGACCCCCAGCCGCATCTGGCGCGCGCCGATGGCCTCGAGCAGGCGCGGCTCGTGGCTGGCCAGCACGATGGCGAGGCCGCCGTCGATCTCCTGCTTCAGCCGACGGCCGAGCCACTCGACGCCCTCGACGTCGAGGCGCTGCTCGGGCTCGTCGAGAACCAGAAGCGAGCGGGGCCGCACGAACGCCGTCGCGAGCGCGAGGCGGCGGCGCTGGCCGGACGAGAGGGTCGAGGGCAGCTGCCCGGCCTGCGGCACGAGCTGCACCTCCTCGAGCACCTCGTCGACCAGCGCGTCGGGGTCGACGAGGCCGTGCGCGCGGGCGAGCAGGTCGAGGTGCTCGACGACGGAGAGGTCGGGGAAGAAGTCGAGGTCGTCGATGACGGTCGCAACGTCGCGGCGGATGTTGGGGTTGGTCTCGCTGACCTTCACGCCCTTGACGGTCACGGTTCCGTCGTCCGGGCGGTCCGCGCCGACGAGGCAGCGCAGCACGGTGGACTTGCCCGCGCCGTTGCGCCCGGTCAGCGCCACGGCCTCCCCCGCGTGGACCTTCATGGAGAAGCCCTCCACGATGGTCACGGGGCCATAGCCCTTCTTGAGGTTTTCCACCTGGAGCACGACGTCTTTCTTAGCCACGGCGCCATTGTCCCCTATTGGTGAAACGGTGACGAACCGGAGTTCCCACTAGGCTGGCCCGCATGCAAAACCAGCAGCGAGCCGGGTTGGACAAGCAGCGGGCTGATGTCGCGGCGATGTTCGACGGCGTGGCCAAGCGCTACGACCTGTTCAACACCGTCCTCAGCCTCGGCCAGGTGCACCGTTGGCGGCGCGCGACGGTGGCCGCCGTCGCCCCGCGGCCGGGCCAGCGCGTCCTCGACCTCGCGGCGGGCACGGGCACGTCGTCGGCCGCGCTCGCCGAGCACGGCGCCTACGTGGTGCCGAGCGACATCTCGCTCGGCATGCTGCGCCAGGGCAGGATCCAGCAACCGGGCCTCGACTTCGTGGCCGGCGACGCCCTCGCACTGCCCTTCCCCGGCGACACGTTCGACGCCGTGACCATCTCGTATGGCCTGCGCAACGTGGAGGACACCCGCGCGGCCCTAGCCGAGATGCTGCGGGTTACCCGGCCGGGCGGTCGCGTGGTGATCGCGGAGTTCTCGACGCCGACGTGGAGCCCGTTCCGCCACGCCTACAACAACTACCTGGTGGCCGCGCTGCCGCGGATCGCGAAGCTGTCGAGCAACCCCGTCGCCTACGGCTACCTCGCCGAGTCGATCCTCTCCTGGCCGGACCAGCGCGGCCTCGCCGACCTCATGGGCGATGCGGGCTGGGCCGACGTCGAGTGGCAGGACCACGCCGGCGGCATCGTCGCCATCCATCGGGGCTGGAAGGCCGAATGAACCAGTTCGTGTTGGACGCCTACGCCGCGCGCAGCTGCCCGGTGAAGACCTTCAACGCGTTCGACCCGACGCTCCGTAAACCCGAACAGCCGCTCGACGAGTCGCTGCGCGAGTCCTTCCAGGGCGGTTCGGACTTCCGGCGCGGCGTCCTCGACCGGATCGCGAAGACGCCCGGAGCCGTCGATCTTCGCGGCCAGCACGAGGCGGGCCTGCCGTGGGAGGAGCGCGAGGCCGCGTGCCTCGCGGCGATGGGAGCCGGGGCACCGGTGATCCTCGGCGGGGTCCTGCCGCTTGACCTCGACGGGCACCGCAGCGGCCGGCCCGACGCGCTGGTCCGCGGCGAAGACACCGCCTCGGGGGCGCCGGGGTACTGGCCGTTGAAGGTCAAGCCGTACCGGGTCCGCGAGAAGCAGTCCGGGGGCACGTCGCTTCAGACGTCGCCCCTGGCCGACATCGGTTCCCTCGCCCCACTGCCAGACCTGCGCTACCGCGTCTTCCGCGAGGGAACGCTGCTCGAGCTGGCCCATCACTGGCGGCTGCTGGAGTCCTGCGGGTTCGCCGCGGGCAGGCCGCTGGCCGCCGTCATCGGCGACGACCGCGTCTCGGGCGCGGAACCGACGGCCACCTGGGTCGACCTCACAACCAAGTTCATCCGCACGTTCTCCCGCACCGCTGGCCACAAGCTCCGCTCGCCGCTGGAGCGCTACGACCACGAGCACCGGTTCCGCGTGCACGTCGCGGAGCAGGCCGCAGCCCGCACCGGCACGGGCGACCCCGAGCCCGCCGTCCGCCCCATCCGCGTGAAGGAGTGCGAGTGGTGCGCCTGGTGGCAGGTGTGCCGCACGCAGATCGACGACGACGACCTCTCGCTGCGCATCTCGAAGGCCCCCCTCGACGTGCGCGAGCTGCAGACGCTGCTCTCGCTGGGCATCAAGACGGTCGCCGAGCTCGCCGAGGCCGACGTCGACACGATCCTCCCCCTCTACCTCCCCGAGACCGGGCATCGCGACCGCGCCGAGGACAGGCTGCGCCAGGCCGCGCGCCGGGCGCGGATGCTCGCTCACGGCGTCGACCTCGAGCGCGTGAGCGTCGACCCCATCGCGGTGCCGCGGGCGGCCATGGAGGTGGACCTCGACATCGAGACCGCCGACGACGGCACGATCTACCTCTGGGGCGCGCTCATCGGCACCGACGGCGAGTTCCGCCACTTCAGCCGGTTCGAGCACCTGACCCCGTCCGCCGAGATCGGCCTCGCCGTCGAGTTCGCCGATTGGCTGCTCGACCTCGCCGAGCACCACCCCGGCCTCCGCGTCTACCACTACAGCGACTACGAGACCGTGCACCTGCGCCGGCTCGCCGACCGCAGCGGCCACCCGTCGCTGGTAGCGGCCTGCGAGCTGATCCGGGACCACTTCGTCGACCTGTTCGGCTACGTCCGCGACAACTTCGTCGGGGTCGACGGCTTGGGCCTGAAGATCGTCGCGTCGCGCGGAGCCGGCTTCCATTGGCGCGACGTTGAGCCCGGCGGCCTGAACTCCCAGTCGTGGTTCAACGAGGCCATCGACGGCGCCACCGCCGACGCGCGCGCAGCAGCCAGGGCGCGGGTGCTCGACTACAACGAGGACGACGTCCGCGCCACCCTCGCCGTCCGCCGCTGGCTGACCGGCCTGGACGAGTCGGCGTGAGTGCACGCAGGTTGAGCCGGTCCCCCGCGCGAAGCGCCGGGACCGTGTCGAAACCGATGGACCCGCCACGAGACGACCCCTTCGTCCACCGGTTCGACTACGCCGACTTCGGGCGCGGTCTCCTCTGCGGGTTCGCGACGCTGCTCGCCGCCAACCTCGTCATCGATCTGCTGTTCTCCCCGCCGTCCTACCGGCTCACGACCGTCGGCTACGCGACGATCGTCGGGAGCCTCGTGCTGATCACCTACGGCTGGTCCTCGGCGGCGCTCGCGGCCCTGCTGCTGCGCCGCGTCCGGCACGAGTGGGTCCACCTTGCCGTGTTCGCCGCGCTCGGCGCCGCCGGCGGGCTGGGCGTGGTGCGCTACTTCTCGGGCTTCGAGGGCGTCATCGCCGCGGAGCCGGCCAGCTACGCCCTCTTCGTGGTCCCCGGGGTCGCCACCGCGCTCGGCGGCCGGATCGGCATGCGCGTCTGGGCCAAGCACTTGCGCCACCACGCTCCTTGAGCCGGGCCCCGCAAGCGAAGCGCGCGCCCGCGCTCCTAGGACGCGGTTCAAGGAGCGTAAGCAGTAAACCCTTTCCAATCCGTAGTATGCCTACTACATTTCGACGCATGAGCGCTCCACTGATCGACGTACGCGGGTTACAGATGGCGTACGGGGACAAGAGGGTCCTAGCCGGGGTCGACTTCTCCGTCGGGCGTGGCGAGGTCGTCGGGCTGCTCGGGCCGAACGGAGCGGGCAAGACGACGACCATGGACATCCTGGGCGGCTTCCGGCGGCCGAGCGCCGGCGAGGTCGACGTGCTGGGCGAGGCTCCCATCTCCGCGAGCGAGTCGTGGCGGGCGCGCGTCGGCATCGTGCAGCAGTCCTGGCGCGACCACGCGAAGTGGCGGGTCCACGAGTTCCTGGACTACCTCGGCTCCTACTACCGCCCTTACGCGACGGGCGGCGTCGCGCGCCCATGGCCGACCGACGACCTGCTCGAGGTCGTCGGGCTCTCCGGCTCCCGAGACACGCAGTTGCGCAGGCTGTCCGGCGGCCAGCGCCGTCGACTCGACGTCGCCGACGGCTCCCCGGACCAGCTCCGCGGACGGGTTGGGAGTACGACCGAGATCATCTGGACCGACGACACAGGTCGCCACGTCCATGCCACCGAGGATCCCACCGGGTTCCTGCGCGCGCACCTCGCGGCCCCGGAGGCGCGCATGGACGCGCTGGAGGTGCGGCGCTCCACGCTCGAGGACGTGTACCTGAGCCTCATCCGCCGGGTCGAGCACGGCGAGGACCTCGCACTGCCCGAACTCTCCGCGTCCCCATCCGGCGCGGGCACCCATCCGACGGAGGACCGATGAGAAGCATCCTGCGGAGCGCGTGGACCCAGGCTCGGATCGACCTGCGCACCACCATCCTGACCCCCGAGATCCTCCTCTCGCTCCTCCTTCCTGTCGTGCTGCTCGTCATCGCGTGGCTCCAGCGCGACTCCCTGATCGACGAGTCGACGGTGACCATCGCGCAGCTGCTGGTGCCGTCGATGCTCGGCGCGATGCTGCTCCTCGGCGGCTTCTCGGGCGTGGCCGGCGAGCTGTACCAGGAGCGCGACCAAGGC
>CAYVWO010000020.1:0-16449 GCA_964455495.1 uncultured Tessaracoccus sp. | reverse complement strand
GGCCAAGGAGAAGAGGGCCTAACCAGCCAGCCGTCGCGCGTCAGCTGCGCGGCTCAAACAGTCGAAGCAGCTCGGGCAACCCCGGGTAGCCCTGGCGCTGCTCTTTCTCCGCCTCCTGTAGCTCCTCGTCTTCCGGGTAGGGGCCGCGCTGGGCCGCGCGCTCGACGGCGATCCTGATCGAGCGGTCCATGTCGGCCCTGCTCGCCGCCGACAGTACCCAGCCGAGCGGGGCCTGCACGCCGGGGACGCTGTCCTGCGCGACGACGAACACCCTTGCCGGCAGCGGATCGCGGCCTACGGAGAGCTCCTTGGCACGCTGCAGCCACGCCGTGGGCGACTGCTGGCTCCCCCTCCCGTTCTGCAGCCCGACGGGAGGCACGAGCAGCTCGGGGAGCGTGCCGGGCGGGGGCGGCGCGAGGTCTGAGCCGCGGCCGTTGTCGAGGTAGACGACGATCGGCAGGACGGGATCGCCGTCGCCCGGGCCGGCCGCGAGGAGCCGCGGGGCGAGGTCGATCAGGGCCCCGAGGCCGCTGCCCTCGGCGTAGCCGCCGTCGATCAGCTGCGTGACGGCGGCGCCGCGGCACGGCCCCACCACCCCCGAGGGCGTGACATACGGGAACCGCGCGGAGGCCATCGCGGCGGTGGAGAGGCGGACGCCGTCGAGGCACCCGTCGTCGGCCGCGGCGGGGCGGAAGGGGTCGGCGAGGTAGTCGCGCAGGTCTCGGCTGTTGGCCAACGGGGCGGTATTCTCCGCGCACCGCTCAAGGCGCGGACGGTCGAGGCGGAGATGCGTGGCGAGCACGCGGCAGCCGGTGTTCGCGTCGGTGATGTTCAGCACGAGCGGCGCCTTCAGCGCTCCGCTCGCGGGCGCGTAGAAGTCGGTGTCCAGCCCGGGCACCCGCGCCTCCCAGGCCGTCTCCATGAGGCCGGCCCGGTCCAACCAAATGCCGTCGACAAGGCCTGGGACGCCCGTCACGGAGTAGGCGAGGTCGCGCACCAGCAGCCCGTCGACGGCCTGGCCGAGGGCCGTGGCGTCGCCGAGCCCCCACACGGCTCCGCTCTCCTCGCCGACCGGCGCGGCGCGCAGGACGGCGAGACCCACCGATCCGCCGCTGACCCCCGACGCGAGGGCCACGGCGTCGACGGCGCACGTTCCGCCGAGCTGCGACATGACCGCGGCGGTCCAGTAGGCGGCGCGGATGCCGCCGCCCTCCGCGGCCACGAACACCATCGGCCGCGCCCACCTCGGGCTCCTCGCGGTGCCCACGTTGACACGGCAGTCGCCGTCGTCGACCCGCGCGAGCCACTGCTCCACCGCCGTCTGCGGGCTGTCGCCCGGGCTTGCCGTCGCCGCGAGGGGCCGGACGCCGTGGACCGCCGTGTCGCCGCCCTGCAGGGTGGCCGCGAGCAGCACGACGACGAGCAGCCCGACCACGGGAACGTCGCGGAGCCGCAGCGCCTTCGTCCAGAACAACTCCGGCGGCGCGAACGACACGTGGACGGCGACCGTGGTGCCCACGAGCAGCATCAGGAGCCCCAGCGAGATCATGACGACCCCGAGCACGCCGAAGAGGTCCGCCGCCTGACGCGGACCCGCGCCGATCAGGACGAGGAGGCCCGCGCTGGTCGCGATTCCGGCCCAGGCTCCGCCGCGGACCGCGCGCCTGGAGGTGCCACCCAGCGCCGCCGGGCTCAGGTCGCGCATGCCCCAGCCTGCGCCGGGCCTCAGGAGCGAACGGACGCCCGGCCAGTGGCCGCACACCGATGTCAGCGCGGGGATGCCGACCCACCAGGTGGCCACCGCAACCCCGGGGCCGAGGAGGACGGCCGCCCACGCCGCCACGGTTCGCGCGCCGCCCTCCGGGACGGCGGCGAGGACGACGAAGGAGCGCAGCAGTCCCAGCGAGGCGGCGACGACCCCGGCAAGCACCAGGGCGTCGCCGACGAGCCAGGCCAGGCGGACCGGAGCCTTCGGCCCGACGAGCTCGGGCGGGGTCAGCAGCCCGCGCCGGCGCAGCAACCACGAGGCGCCGGCCACCGCCAGAGGGATGCCCACGAAGAGCCCGAAGATGCCCCAGCGGACGACGCCACCCAGCAGCGCGGAGAGCCCCGCGAGCACGCCGACGACGATCGGCCCGAACAGCCACTGCCACAGCGGGGCGACGGGGCGTTGCTCGCCGCGCCGCGCCATCGCGCGACGACGGTACAGGTCGTCGGTCTCGAGCCTGCTCAGGAGGAAAACGCCCACGGTGACGGCCCCGAGGGCGACGACCGCGACGAATCCGTCGCGCGGCCCGGTCCGGCCGTCGGCCACGTCGAGCCAGGCGCGCTGCACATCGGGGAGCTGGTCGAAGATGCCGGGGCCGGAGACCAGCGCCAGGAGGGTGACGGGCAGGACCGCGAGCAGCGAGAACCGGTGGACGGCGACGGCGCGCAGCAGGTCCCTTCCCACCTTGCGGCCGCGCGCGGTGCCAAGCGCGCCGTAGAGCAGCGGGGCCGCGACGCCGACAAGGGTCAGCCACTTCACCGCCGTCGCCGCCATGGCCGGGAGGGCGAGCGGGAGGCCGCCGACCACGACGCCGAACAGCAGCAGGTTCTCGACGACGTCCGCGCCTGCCGCGACGACGGCCAGCCGGGGCCGCGGCGTCGTCAGCAGGCCCAGCGGCGCCCCCGCGGGGATCACGCCGCGCCGGCGCACCTCGGAGAGGGCGCCGTGGAGGAGGTAGCCGTAGGTGACGGCCAGCGCGCAGTCGACGAGCACGTACGCGAGAACGAACCCGTTCGCGGCGCCGTCCAGCTCGCCGAAGAGCGCGAAGACCCGCGCGCTCGGCGCCGTGTTGGCGGCCGTGAAACTCGCCGAATACCCGCCCGCCGGGACGCTGCCGATCAGCCGGTCGAGCTCGTTCAGGGCGGTGTAGCAGGCGACGACGATCGTCACCAGCGCCAACGGCAGGCTGGGGAGGCCCGGCGTCGCGGTCCTGAGTCCGTCGAGCGAGGGCGCGACCGGCGCACCGTCGGGAGCATTCATGACTTCGGACCCCGGCGCATGCGCTCCGCGGAAGGGGCGACGTATTCATGCCGGAGGTCGGTCACCTTCGCGATGTGGTCGAAGTCGCGATCGGCGGTGAGCACCGTCGCGTCGTTCACCAGGGCATAAGCCGCAATGAGGATGTCCGTCGGGCCAGCGGCGCGCACCAGGCCAGCGCTCCACAGCGCCCCCTGGATGTCGAGCACCAGTGACTCGTCGGGGACACGTTCCAGGGGGAACCCGAGCGAGATCCGGTCCCGGTAGAGCCCATGTTCCTCCGGCGTGCGCGCACTGTGACAGAACTCAAGCACCTGAGGCGCGCAGGTCACGAAAAGGTCAGAAGGTGTGCGCTCGACGAGCCGGAGCCGCGCGATCATGTTCGCGTCGCCGAGGATCGCCCTTGCCCAGACGGAGTTGTCGACCAGGTAGTCCGTCACGACGCCGAGTCGGCGTAGGTGACGACCGGTGCGCCCAGCTCGGCCGGGAGGTCCGTCAACTCCAGGATGCCGTCGACCATCGCACCCTTCTGCTTCGACGCAATGAGGCGGCGCAGCGCGAGGTCGAGGACGGCGCGATTCGATCTCTCGCCTGTGAGCGCCCGGGCGCGCTCGATCAGCTGCGGGTCCAGGTCAACGCTTGTCACTGCCATGACGACCTCCTCGTGATATATCGATCATTATATAACCTGGAAAAGTCGGGATCACCAGATCCAGTCCGTGAACGCCAACCGCTGCCCCGGTTGTCGTGGCTGCAAACGTCCGATCTGCGACGCTGTCAGGGTTACCGTGTACGTCAGAGTCAACATACTGACTCTGACGTACACGATAGTCCCGTGGGTGTTGCGAACTGAACGTTTGCCGCCACGTTGATGCTCAGTGTGTGTTCACCGCCACTATCAGCAGCCGTCCGGGCCGCAGGCGTCGCCCGCGTCGCCGACGTCGATCAGCTGCGGCTTCTGCTCCGCCAGGGCCGTCTCCAACACCTGGGTGAACACCTCGGAGGGCTGCGCGCCCGAGACGCCGTATTTGTTCTCGACGACGAAGAACGGCACCCCGCGCACGCCGATGGCCGCGGCCTCGTGGATATCGGCGTCGACGGCGGCGTCCAGCTCGGCGGAGTCCAGGGCGGCGCGGGAGTCGTCCTCGGTCAGGCCCGCAGCGGCGCCCAGCCGGACGAGCGTGTCGCCGTCGCCGATGTCCTCGCCCTTCACGAAGTGCGCGGAGAACAGACCCTCCTCGAGTGCGTCGGCGCGCCTGCCCCCGTCGGCGTCCGCGCGCTTGGCCGCCTGCAGCAGCCGGTGCGCGCGCCGCGAGTTGGCGACGACGAGCGCGCCGAAGTCGTAGTCGAGGCCCTCGCCGCGCGCCTGCTCCGCGACGTGCCCGATCATCTGCTCGACCGACGCCCGCGGCATCCCCTTCGAGGAGACGAGGTAGTCGACCTCGCTGCCGTCGTAGTGCTCGGGAAGCGTCGGGTCGAGTTGGTAGCTGCGCCAGGTCACCCGGACCTGGTCGCGCTGCGGGAACGCCGCGAGCGCCCGCTCGAACCGCCGCTTGCCGATGAAGCACCACGGGCAGGCGATGTCGGACCAGATCTGGATGTCGATGCTCATGCCCCGATTGAACCATCAATCTGGTGGGAGCGAGACAGGCCTATCTGCAGGTGTGCGACGAATCCGTCTGTAGGTGTGCGGACTCAGCCGCCGTTCAGGTCTCGGGCGAGCTTGAGGAGCGCGGAGTCGTCCAGGGCGCCGTCGCCGCGCGCCTCGACGGCGGCGAGCAATTGGGTGACGAGCGCGTTCAGCGGCAGGGCGAGCCGATTCTCGGCCACCGCGGCGGCGACGATGCGCAGGTCCTTGTTGTGTAGCTCGGTGCGGAACCCCGGGGTGAAGTCGCCGTGAAGGAAGGCCTTGCGCTTCGCCTCCATCACCGCGGACCCGGCGAACCCACCCGCGAGCGCGTTCAGCGCCGGCTCGATCTCGACTCCCGTGCGCTCCAGCAGGACGACGGCCTCGGCTACGGCCTGGATGTTGGCCGCGACGATGATCTGGTTCGCCGCCTTCGTCAGCTGTCCGCTACCCGCCGGGCCGACGTGCGTGATCCGCGACGACATCGCCTCCAGCACGGGCCGAGCCCGCTCCAGAGCCTCCGCGTCGCCTCCCGCCATCACGGTGAGGACGCCGCCGATGGCTCCCTGTTCGCCCCCGCTCACCGGGCAGTCCAGCGCGGCGACGCCCTTGGCCGCCAGCGCGTCGTGCATGCGTCGGGACGAGGACGCGGAGATGGTGCTCATGTCGATGAAGACCTGCCCGGGTTCCATCAGCTCGGCGAGGCCGCCTTCGCCGAGGACGATGGCCTCCACGTCGGGCGTGTCGGGGAGGATCGTGATCACGAACTCACGCCCCGCCACCGCCGTGGCGAGGTCGTCGCAGAGTTCGGCCCCGGCGTCGACCGCCCGCTGGCGCGACGCCTCCGACCTCCCTATCGCCCGCACGTCGTGGCCGGCGCGCACGAGGTTGGCGATCATGGGTGCGCCCATCAGGCCCGGTCCGATGAACAACACGGTACTCATGGGGACATTGTCCCCCACTGGCTCCTTGAGCCAAGCGATAGGGTGCTCTGCGTGTTGACCGCCGGCGCCGTGATCGTGGACGTCTACCGTCGGCAGCGCCTGCGGACGATCCTGGCGACCCTGGGCATGGTCGGCCACCAGACCTGCGAGGCGCTCGTACCGGTCGCGTTCGGGCTCGTCATCGACCGCGCCGTGCGCACGGGCGACGGCGGCGCGATGTGGCTGTCCTCCGTCGGCATCCTGCTGCTGTTCACCGCGCTCACGTTCAGCGCGCGCGGCGGTCACTGGATGGCGACCAAGGCGATCCTCGAGGAGTCCCACCGGCTGCGCGTGGAGATGGTCG
This sequence comes from uncultured Tessaracoccus sp., assembly GCA_964455495.1. Taxonomy (GTDB): domain Bacteria; phylum Actinomycetota; class Actinomycetes; order Propionibacteriales; family Propionibacteriaceae; genus Arachnia. The sequence continues at coordinate 10,510 of CAYVWO010000020.1, read as the reverse complement.
CGCGCATTTTGGCGCGCAGGCCGAGGCCGGGCGACCGGCAGACGGGCGAGCAGCTGTCGATCGTGACGTCCGACGCGCTGGCCGCGACCGAGATCGTCGAGGTCGTCGGGTGGATGGTCGGCGCGACGGTCGGCCTCGGCTGGACGGCGTTCTTCCTCTTCCGAATCGACTGGGTGCTCTGCCTCGGCATCCTGATCGGCGTGCCGCTGCTGATGCTCGGGCTCTCCCGCCTCGGCCCGCGCCTGGAGCGGCGCACCGCGCACCAGCAGCAGACCGTCGGGCTGGCGGCGGGCATGGCGGCCGACCTGCTCGCCGGGATGCGTCCGCTGCGCGGCTTCGGCGGCGTCCCCGAGGCCATCCGGCGCTACAAGGCGGCCAGCCGCGCCTCGCGCGACGCTCACGTCTCGGCCATCACCGCGACCGCCCAGTTCGCGGGCGCGACGTCGTTCAGCATCGGCGTCCTCCTCGCCGTGGTCGGCGGGGTCGTCGGCCTGATGGCGCTCGATGGCCGGCTGACCATCGGCGAACTGGTCACCGTCGTCGGGCTGGCGATGTTCGTCAGCGATCCCGTGAACACGATCAGCCACCTGATCCCGGAGCTCGCCGCGAGCCGGGCCAGCGCCGCCCGGGTCGCCGAGCTGCTCTCCCTCGAGGGCGACGCGCCGGGGCACGAGCCGACGAGCGGGCGCCCGGCCCTGGAGTTCGACGGCGTCCGCGCCGAGGGCATCGCCGGGCTGTCACTCACGCCGGCCGACGGCGAGGTCATCGGCGTGGTCCCCTCCAGCGCGGTAGCGGCCGGCTCGCTGACGGCGCTGATCGACGGCACGGCGCCCGCCGAGGCGGGGACAGTGCGCATCGCCGGGCGACTGCTGGTCGAGCCCCACGCCGTCCACCTGTTCGGCGGCACGCTCCGCGAGGCGTTGGTGGTCGACGACGGGGTCGACGACGCCCGCCTGGACGACGCCCTGGGCGCGGTCGCGCTGAACGACCTCGCCGGGGCCGTGCCCGATCTCGACCACGCCCTCACCGACCACGGGCTCAACCTGTCGGGCGGGCAGCGCCAGCGCATCGCGATGGCCCGCGCGCTCGTCGCCGACGCGCCCATCCTCGTGCTCCGCGACCCCACCACCGCCGTCGACGCCGTGACCGAGGCCCGCATGGCCGAGGGCATCCGTCGGTACCGCGGCAGGCCGGGGCGCCTCACCGTCGTCATGACCACCAGCCCTCCGCTGCTCGCCAGCTGCGACCGCGTCGTCTTCCTCGGCCCCGACGGCTGCCTCACCTCCACGCACGCGGGCCTCGTCGCCGACCCCGCCTACGCCGAGCTGGTGCTCCGATGAGCCGCCGCATCCTCCCCACCGCGACCGCGCGCCGCTCCGCCGCGGTGCTCTGGAGCGCCACCGCGGCGCGCCGCGCGCTGCTGGCCCTCACCGTCGTCCTCAACGTGGCCGCGAGCACCGCGGCCGTGGCCGCCCCGCTGCTGCTCGGCCGGGTCGTCGACGCCGTCACCGCGGGCGGGCCCGGCGCGCGGGGAGCGGTGCTCGGGCTGACGGCCTGGCTCGTCGCCGCCGCGCTGGCCGCCGGGATCCTCCTGGGCTTCGCGCGCCGGTTCACCGAGCAGCTCGGCGTCACCGTCGCGGCCGGGCTCCGCGAGGACGTGCTCGAGCACGCGCTCCAGCTCAACCCGCACGTCCTTGAGGCCGCGGGCAGCGGCGACGTCACGTCGCGCGTGACCGAGGACGTGGAGCAGATCAACGTGTCCGTTGCGCTGATGGCGCGCGTGGCCATGGCGCTGGTCACCGTGGTGGTGACGGCGGTCGGGCTGCTGACCCTGGACTGGCGCCTCGCCCTCGCCTTCGCCGCCGTCTTCCCCGTCCACTGGATCGGCATCCGGTTCGTCCTTCCGGTGCTCACCCCGCGGTTCGCCGCCGAGCGCCGGTCGGCCGCCGCGCGCACCCAGGAGATCCTCACCACGCTCGACGGCGCGGCCACCATCCGCGCCTACGGCATGGCGCCGCGCCGCCTCCGCATCGTCGAGGCGGCCTCGCTGGACACCAACCTCAAGCGGCTGACGGCGCTGCGCGCGAGCCTGACGTTCGACAACCTCATGAACTACGCGGAGGCCGTCGGCTTCACGGCCATTCTGACCACCGGCTTCTTCCTCGTCCGCGCGGACATCGTCACCGTCGGCGCCGTCACCGCCGCGGCGCTCCTGTTCCACCGGCTGTTCGGCCCTCTGGGCGTGCTGTTCATGAGCTTCGCCAACGTCCTGCGCGCGGTCGCCGCGCTCACCCGCCTGGTCGGGGTCGCGGACCTGCCGCTGCCCACGCCGTCGGACCGGCCCTTCCAGCCGCCCCTCGGCGTCGCCGTCGAGGGCCTTAGCCACCGCTACCCCGACGGGCCGACGGTGCTGCACAACGTCTCCGTCCGGGTCCCGGCAGGGGGCAGCCTCGCCGTGGTCGGCGAGAGCGGCGCGGGCAAGACGACGCTGGCCGCGCTGATCGGCGGCGTGTTCCCGGCGTCCGGCGGTGCCATCGCGCTGGGCGACGACGCCGTCGAAGGCCTGGACCCGCACGCCGTGCGCCGCCGCGTGGCCGTGGTGACGCAGGAGGTACACACGTTCGCGGGCACCCTCGCCGACGACCTGCGCCTGGCTAGGCCAGACGCCACCGACGACGACCTAGAGGACGCGTTGCGCACGGTCGGCGCCCTCGGCTGGGTCGTGGCCCTGCCCGGGGGCCTGGGCACGAGGGTCGGCACCGGCGGGTACCCGCTCACCGTCGACCAGGCGCAGCAACTCGCGCTGGCCCGGATCGTGCTGGTGGCTCCTCCCATCGTCGTGCTGGACGAGGCGACGGCGGAGGCCGGCAGCGCGGGCGCCCGCGCCCTGGAGCGCTCCGCGGACGCCGTGACGGCGGGCCGGACCGCCGTCGTCGTGGCCCACCGCCTGACCCAGGCCAGGAGCTGCGACGCGATCGCGGTCATGTCGGGAGGCCGGATCGTCGAGCTGGGCACGCACGACGAACTCGTCGCCGCCGGCGGCCACTACGCCCAGCTCTGGGCCGCCTGGTCGGCCTGAAGATTCACGCAACAAAGCGCAGATCCACGCCATCTGGTTCGAAGGTTCACAACACGTAAGAACCCCGCCGCCAACTGGCCTACAGCGCGTCGATCAGGTCGCGCACGAGCTGTGACGCCGTGACGTGACGCTGCTGCGCCACCTCGTTGAGTTTCGCCCGACGCGCAACGTCCAATCGGAGCGTGAACGGCCGCGCCTGCTCCCCCACAGTGATCGGCCGTCCGGATGTCGGCGGGCCGAAGACGACTGGGCCGAACTTCACGCCCGGGAACCCAGCCTCGGCTTCCGCAGCCCAGCGCTCGATGTCCTCGTCGGTGTACTTCGTCCCGTCCACTGCGGTGTATTCCGCCATCTTCTTATCCCTCCAGGCCCAGCTCGCGAAGAACCTTCTTTGTCGCAGGCATCGCATGGAAGACCATCCAGTCATCCGCCCCGTTTTCGACGGCGACATACTCCAGCAGTCGACCACGGCCGTCTATCCCTATGCCGACCCACTGGGTAGTACCAACACGGGGGATCCTGCGAAGTGTTCCAGAGAAGGCCGCCACGACGTCCTCCACCATGATCCCGGGGCGTTTTGCCGTGACGCGCGGGTGAACCCAGATCCTCATGCGAGCCTCTTAGTTGTACAACCAGTGTAGTACGAAACCCAGATCTCTCCCGAGCCTCCACCTACTGTTGTGGCAAAACGAGGCACCCGTTTCCCATGCGGACCCCCGGTTGTGGACAACTTCCCCCGAGATCGGGCTACCGCCGGGCGTGCACGCGCTCGATGATGCCGTGGTGCAGGCGCTCCGTCGCGACGATACGTACACCGAGGTCCTCGACGATCCGACGCGGGCGGCGCGTGAATCGCTCGCCGTGCAGTGGATAGGTCACCGCCTCGAGCAGCCATTGACCCACCCTGACGAACGGGTTCGTCGAGCCGACATGATCGGCGAGAAGGAGGTCGCCGCCCGGGCGCAGCACCCTGAGCATCTCCTCGACGCCGCGGCGCAGGTCGCGGAATCCGCAGAGCGAGTAGGTACATACGACGGCGTCGAAGCTCGCATCCGCGAACGGCAGCCGCTCCCCGTTGGCGACCGCGAAGTGGACGACGCGTCCATCACGCGCGGCGCGGTGCCGCGCGCCGTCGAGCATGCCGTCGCTGAGCTCGACCGCGGTCACCCGGGCATCGGCGCCGTAGTACGGCAGGTTGAGCCCAGTCCCGACGGCGACCTCAAGCACCGCTCCGCGCGCCCGCTCGGCTGCCCACGCCCTGCTGGCGGAGAGAAACCGTCGCTCGACGGGCGCAATCATCGCGTCGAACCGCGCGGCCTGGTCGTCCCAGTACCTGCGCAGGCGTTCTTGGCTGGGCGTCATCGTCCCAGTATCCCGGTTCGGGACACCAGCGCTACCGCTGGGCAAGGGCCACCGTGCTTAGCTGGTAGATATTTGTTCATAGACCAACAACCATCTACCACCTAACGACGCCGTTCCGTCTGGCGCTCGTGGCGCTGACAGCGGTCGTCGTCAAGCGCTGACGGCCCCGGTAGACTCACGGCCTGTGACCCTGAACCTGTATGACACCGCCACTCGCACCGTGCGCGAGTTCGTCCCGCTCGTCGACGGCAAGGTGTCCATCTACCACTGCGGCCTGACCGTTCAGGCGTCGCCACACCTCGGTCACATCCGCAAGGAGGTTGTCTTCGACGTCCTCCGCCGGTGGCTGGAATACGGGGGCTACGACGTCACCGTCGTCGCCAACGTCACCGACATCGACGACAAGATCCTCGCCAAGTCGGCCGAGGAGGGCGTCGAGTGGTTCGCGCACGCGTACAAGTTCGAGCGCGAGCTGCACGAGGCCTACGCGGCGCTCGGCTGCAAGCCCCCCACCTACGAGCCCCGCGCCACCGGGCACATCCCGGAAATGCTGGAGCTGACCGAGGCCCTGATCGAACGCGGCCACGCCTACGTCGCCCCGGACGGCTCCGGCGACGTCTACTTCGACGTCCGGTCCTGGCCCCGCTACGGCGAGCTCAGCGGCATGAAGGTCGACGAGATGGAGCCTGCCGCCGACGCCGACCCGCGCGGCAAGCGCGACCCCCGCGACTTCGCCCTCTGGAAGGGCCACAAGGAGGGCGAGCCGGCGACGGCGTCCTGGCCGTCCCCCTGGGGCCGCGGCCGGCCCGGCTGGCACCTGGAGTGCTCCGCGATGGCCGGCAAGTACCTCGGCGACACGTTCGACATCCACGGCGGCGGCATCGACCTGCGCTTCCCGCACCACGAGAACGAGCTGGCGCAGTCGGCGGCGGCGGGCCACGGCTTCGCGCGCTACTGGATGCACAACGCGTGGGTGACCATGGCGGGCGAGAAGATGAGCAAGTCACTCGGCAACACCGCTCTCGTCACCGAGGTGACCAAGCGCTACAACCCGCGCGCCGTGCGCTTCTTCCTGTTGGCACCGCACTACCGCTCGACCATCGAGTTCTCCCCCGAGGACGACGACACCCGCGGCTCGCTGGCCGAGGCCGAGAAGGCCATCGCGCGCATCGACTCGTTCGTGGAGCGCGCCGCGGGGCACATGCCTCAGGGCTTCTTCGCGTATGCGCCACCGGAAGAGGCTAGGGCCTTCCGCGAGGCCATGGACGACGACCTCGCCACCCCAGCGGCGGTCGCCGCCCTGTTCGACGCCATCCGCGCGGGCAACCAGGCCCTCGCCGTCGGAGACGACGAACAGGCACAGCTGTATGCGGTCGCCGTGTCGGGGATGCTCGACGTGTTCGGCATCCACCCGTCCGCGCCCGAGTGGGCGGGCGAGAAGTCCGACGGCGACCTGAAGCCCGTCGTCGACGGCCTCGTCGGCGCCCTCCTGGAGCAGCGCGCGAACGCGCGCGCCAACAAGGACTGGGCCGCAGCCGACGCCATCCGCGACACCCTGGCCAACCTCGGCCTCAAGATCACCGACACCCCCGCGGGCCCCACCTGGGCCCTGGAGAAGTAGAGCAGAAACATGGCAGGCAACTCCTCGCGCCGCGGCGCGACAAGCAAGGGCAAGAACAAGGCCGCGGGCTCCGGCGGGCGAATCCGCAAGTCGCTCGAGGGCCGCGGGCCGACGCCGAAGGCTGAGGACCGCACCTATCACAAGGCGTACAAGCAGAAGCGGGCGGCGGAACGGCGCCAAGCCGCGCAGCCGCGGAAGCAGAACCGGTCCGCCGTCGGCGCCGACTGGGTCGTCGGCCGCAACCCGGTCTTCGAGGCCCTGACGGCGGGCCTGCCCGTGAAGCAGGCCTATGTCGCCGAGGGCGCGGAGCGCGACGACCGCCTCCGCGACATCCTGAAGTTCACCGCCGAGCACAGCCTCCCGATGCTGCAGGTCACGCGCGCCGAGCTCGACCGGGTCACCGGCGGGCTCGTGCACCAGGGCGTCGCGCTGCAGCTGCCCGCCTACGAGTACGCCGACGCGGAGGACGTCCTCGCCGACGCGATGGACGACGGCATCGTCGTCGCCCTCGACGGCATCACCGACCCCCGCAACCTGGGCGCCATCGTGCGTTCCGCCGCCGCGTTCGGCGCGAAGGGCGTCATCATCCCGTCGCGGCGCTCCGCGTCGATGACGGCGGCGGCATGGAAGACGTCGGCAGGCGCCGCCGCGCGCCTGCCCGTCGCGATGGCGACCAACCTCAACCGCACGCTGGTGCAGGCGTCGAAGATGGGCTTCACCGTCGTCGGCCTGGCAGGCGAGGGCGAGGTCCCCATCGCAGCCGCACCCGGCGTCACCGGCCCGCTGGTGATCGTCGTCGGCTCCGAGGACGAGGGCCTCGCGCGCCTGGTCCGCGAGCACTGCGACACGTTGGCGTCCATCCCGATCGCCTCCGCCGTCGAGTCGCTGAACGCCTCGGTGGCCGCCGCCGTCGCGCTCTACGAGGTGTCTCAGCAGCGCTCCACGCCCGCTCCTTGAGCCGTCTCGAAGCGCGGAGCGCGCACGGGCGCGCCGAAAGGTAGCAACGCACCTTGAGCCGTCTCGAAGCGCGGAGCGCACACGGGCGCGCCGAAAGGTAGCGCGCCCGGACACTAAGCTTGCCTCAGACCCACGCAATCTAGGAGTGACGTGACCGACGCCTCTGCCCTCAGCAGCGCCTACCAGACCCTTCTCTCGGCCATCGAGGCCGTCGAGCCGCGCATCGCGCAGGCGACGCGCCAGGAGCTGACCGACCAGCGCGAATCGCTGAAGCTGATCGCGTCCGAGAACTACGCCAGCCTGCCCGTGCTCGCCACGATGGGCACCTGGCTGAGCGACAAGTACGCAGAGGGCACCGTCGGCCACCGCTTCTACGCGGGCTGCCAGAACGTCGACACCGTCGAGGCCGTCGCCGCCGAGCACGCCCGCGAGCTGTTCGGCGCGGAGTACGCCTACGTCCAGCCCCACTCGGGCATCGACGCCAACCTGACCGCCTACTGGGCGATCCTGGCGCACAAGATCGAGAAGCCGGCCCTGGCCGAGTTCGGCGCGAAGGGCGTCGCCGACCTCTCCGAGGCCGACTGGGAGACCCTGCGCCACCGCTTCGGCGAGCAGCGCCTGCTTGGCATGTCGCTCGACGCCGGCGGCCACCTCACGCACGGCTTCCGCCCGAACGTCTCCGGCAAGATGTTCCACCAGCGCCACTACGGCACGGACCCCGAGACCCAGCTCCTCGACTACGACGCCGTCGCCGCCCAGGCGCGCGAGTTCAAGCCGCTGATCCTGGTGGCCGGCTACTCCGCGTACCCGCGCCGGGTCAACTTCGCGAAGATGCGCGAGATCGCCGACGAGGTGGGCGCGGTCCTCATGGTCGACATGGCCCACTTCGCGGGCCTCGTGGCCGGCAAGGTGTTCACCGGCGAGGAGGACCCTGTCCCCTTCGCGCACGTGGTGACGACGACGACGCACAAGTCCCTGCGCGGCCCGCGCGGCGGCATGGTGCTTGCCACCGAGGAGTACGCGCCGTCAGTGGACCGCGGCTGCCCGCTCGTGCTCGGCGGCCCGCTGTCGCACGTGATGGCCGCGAAGGCCGTCGCTCTTGCCGAGGCCCGCACCGCGGAGTTCCGCGCCTACGCGCAGGCCGTGGCCGACAACGCCAAGGCGCTGGCCGAGGGGCTGCTCCGCCGCGGCGTGACCCTGGTCACCGGCGGCACGGACAACCACATCGTCCTGCTCGACGTGAACAGCTTCGGGCTGACCGGCCGCCAGGCCGAGGCCGCGCTGCTGGAGTCGGGCATCGTCACCAACCGCAATTCGGTGCCGAGCGACCCGAACGGAGCCTGGTACACCTCCGGCGTGCGCGTCGGCACCCCGGCGCTCACCTCGCGCGGCTTCACGGCCTCCGACATGGACGCCGTCGCCGACCTGATCGCCGGCGTCCTGCGCAACACCACGCCGACCACCACGTCGGCAGGCGCCCCGAGCAAGGCGAAGTACGACCTGTCCGACGACGTGCGCCAGGCGACCCTCGACGGCGCCTCCGCCCTCGTCGGCGCGCACCCCCTCTATCCGGGCCTGGAGCTGTAACCCACGCTCCTTGAGCCAGGCACACGCGCGAAGCGCCGTGCCTGCGTCGAAAGGCTGGTGAGAGTAACGACGAACTCTCACCAGCCTTTCGACGCGGGCGCGCGCTTCGCTTGCGGCCCGGCTCAAGGTGCGTTGCTACCTTTCGACGCGGGCGCGGGAGCGGCCCCGACCGTCGTCTGCCGGGCTCAAGCAATCGCGGCGACGGCGATGGCCGCGACGCCTTCGCCCCTGCCGGTGAGGCCCAGGCCGTCTGTGGTAGTGGCGCTCACGGTGACGGGGGCGCCGAGGGCGGCGGTCATGGTGGCTTCGGCGTCGGACCGGCGGGGGGACAACTTGGGGCGGTTGCCGATCACCTGCACGGACACGTTGCCGATCTCGAAGCCCGCCGCGCGCACCCGGCGGGCGGTCTCGGCCAGGAACGCGACGCCGCTCGCCCCCGCCCACTCCGGCTCAGCCGTGCCGTAGTTCGACCCGAGGTCGCCGAGCCCCGCGGCGCTCAGTAGCGCGTCGCACGCGGCGTGGCACGCGACGTCGCCGTCGGAGTGCCCGGCAAGGCCCGCGGGCTCGTCCGGGAAGTGCAGCCCGGCCACCCACATCGGCACCCCTGGCTCCAACCGGTGCACGTCGCTCCCGATTCCGACCCTCATCGCCGTTCCTTCTCCTTAGTCTCGATCCACCGATCCGCGCCCACTACGCGACCCCATCCAGGCACGCTGGCTTCGCCCGAGCCGCTCAACAGACGTGCCGCTTCCCGTGCACAAATCTCTGTATGCGTTGAGGAAGAGCCATATGGCCCCTCCCCAACGCATGGGGAGACTTGTGCACGCCTCACGGTTGTCAGCGCTTCTGTTCGCCAAGAATGGCCCGGGCCAGGATCAGATCGACCGGCTCGGTGATCTTCATCGCGTCGCGGTGGCCCGGAACGAGCGTCACCGCATAGCCGGCGTACTCGCAGACGGACGCGTCGTCGGTCACGTCGACGCCGTCGGCGGCGACGCGGTCGTGCGCCGCACGCAACACGCCCAGACGCGCGCCCTGCGGGGTTTGAACGGCCCGCAGCTGGGCGCGATCGACGATGGAGTTGGCGTCGCCGTCGACGCGACGGATGGAGTCGACGACGGGAACCACGGGAATGGCCGCGTCAGCGCCGCTGAGGATGGCGTCGGCGACGGCGCGCACCACATCGGCAGGCACGAGGCACCGCGCGGCGTCGTGGACGAGCACGACGGCGTCGTCGGGCGCGTCCAGCGCCGCCAGCCCGAGCCGCACCGACTCCTGACGAGTCTCGCCGCCGGGCACTGGCGTTACCCCTGTCAGAATCGCGCGGAACGCGGGTTCGTGGTCGGCGGGGATGGTGACGACGACCTGCTCGACGCCGCCGACGCGCAGCGCATCGACGGCGCGGCGGACGAGGGGCACGCCGTCGAGCTCCACCAGCGCCTTGGGGACGGCGGCGCCGAGCCGGGAACCAGAACCGGCCGCCACCACAACGGCGACGACCGGCGCATCAGTAAATGACACTTCTGTTATTTCTCGAATTTCTGGCGAGGGCGGAATTAGGAGGCGAGCACCTCGTCGAGCATGATCTCCGCCTTGTCCTCCTCGACCTTCTCAGCCAGCGCCAATTCCGCGACCAGAATGGATCGGGCCTTGGCCAGCATTCGCTTCTCGCCCGCCGAGAGGCCCTTGTCACGGTCGCGACGCCACAGGTCACGGACGACCTCGGACACCTTGATCACGTTTCCGGAGTGCAGCTTCTCCATGTTCGCCTTGAAGCGGCGCGACCAGTTGGCCGGCTCCTCCGTGTGCTCCGCGCGCAGCACCGCGAACACCTTCTCAAGACCGTCCGCGTCAACCACGTCTCGCACGCCCACCAGATCCAGATTGCAGGCGGGCACCTTGAT
>CAYVWO010000019.1:0-16629 GCA_964455495.1 uncultured Tessaracoccus sp. | reverse complement strand
TCGGGGCTCGCCCCGCGGCGACCGCCGTCGCGCCGGCGCCCACGCCGACGGTCTCGATCGAGCTGGAGGTCGATGTCGTCGACGGCGCCGCCTGCCCGGTCGACCCGCAGGAGCGGCTCCAGTGCGAGTCCTGCCAGTAAGGAAGTGGAGAAGATGACATCGATCCTCGGCACCGGCATCCAAGAGGGACTGCTGCTCAAACCCGTCACGTACCGATGGGCGATGGACCTGTACGACCAGGCCGTCGCGAACACCTGGTTCCCGAACGAGATCCAGCTCGGCGAGGACCTCGCCGACTTCGCCCGCATGACCGACGACGAGCGCCACGCGCTCACGTACCTGATGAGCTACTTCAACCCGAACGAGCTGCTGGTCAACAAGGCGCTCGCGTTCGGCGTCTACCCCTACGTCAACGCCGCCGAGTGCCACCTGTACCTGGCCAAGCAGATGTGGGAGGAGGCCAACCACTGCATGGCGTTCGAGTACGTGCTGGAGACCTTCCCGATCGACCGGGAGCAGGCCTACGAGTCGCACGTGAGCGTGCCGTCGATGGCGGCCAAGGAGGAGTTCGAGGTCCGCTACATCCGGCGGATGACCGAGGACACGCTCGACATCGCGACGGTGGAGGGCAAGCAGGACTTCGTCCGCAACCTGGTGGCCTACAACGTGATCCTCGAGGGCATCTGGTTCTACTCGGGCTTCATGGTGGCGCTGTCGTTCCGGCAGCGGAACCTGCTGCGCAACTTCGGCTCGCTGATCGACTGGATCGTCCGCGACGAGTCGCTGCACCTGAAATTCGGCATCAACCTGATTTTGACGGTGCTGGAGGAGAACCCGGAGGTCGCCACCGAGGAGTTCGCGGCGGAGATCCGCCAGATGATCCTCGACGGCGTGACGATGGAAGAGGCGTACAACCGCGACCTGCTGCCCACCGGCATCCTCGGCCTGAACGCGCAGGTGGTCAACGACTACGTGCGCTACCTGACCGACCGCCGCCTGGAGGAGCTGGGCTTCGAACCGGAGTTCAACGTCGCGAACCCCGCCAAGTGGATGGCCGCGGCCAACGACACCTATGAGCTGGTCAACTTCTTCGAGGCGACGAACACCTCCTACGAGGTCAACGCACAGGCGTGACGACGATCCTTGAGCCGCCGCGTGAGCGCTAGCGAACCGGCGAGTCGAAAGGGCTGAACCCAGCCAGCGACCCCGAGCCCCGATCGAGATTCTTCGGGCGTACAATCACCAATGTTCGGTAAGACGAACTTGCCGGATCACGGGTGAGAGGCGGCGCGATGATCGCGGGTGCGCGCTGGGGGTTGACGACGATGGCGGTCGCGGCGCTGGCGCTCGCCGGGTGCTCGCAGCCCGGCGCGGCCGCGCCGTCGGACGGGAGGCCGGTGGTGCTCACCACGTTCACGGTGTTGGCCGACATCGCCGAGGACGCCTACGCCGGGAAGCCGAACCCGCACGCGTGGATGAGCCCGGCCAACGTGCAGACCTATGTCGACAACATGGTGACCGCGTTCGGCGACCTCGACCCCGCGCACGCCGACGACTTCGCGGCCAACGGCGCGGCGTACAAGGCGCAGCTACAGGGGATCCAGGACGAGCTGGTCGCCGAACTATCCGCGCTGCCGGAGGGCCAGCGCGCGCTGGTGACCTGCGAGGGCGCGTTCTCCTATCTCGCGCGCGACGCGGGCCTGACCGAGCGCTACATCTGGCCCGTCAACGCGGAGCAGCAGGCGACGCCGCAGCAGATCGCCGCGACGATCGACTTCGTCAAGGCCAACGACGTGCCCGCGGTGTTCTGCGAGTCGACCGTCTCCGACAAGCCCATGCGGCGGGTGGTCGACGCCACCGGCGCGGTCTTCGGCGGCACGCTCTACGTCGACTCGCTGTCGGAGGCCGACGGCCCCGTCCCGACCTACCTCGACCTGATCCGCCACGACGCCGACACCATCGTCGCCGCGCTGACCGGACGCCCCTCGTGACCGCGCCGATCCGCGTGAGCGACGTCGTCGTCAGCTACGGCGAGATCGTCGCGCTCGACGGCGTGAGCCTCGACGTGGCCGCGGGCAGGGTGACGGGCCTGATCGGCATGAACGGCTCGGGCAAGTCCACGCTGTTCAAGGCGATCATGGGCATGATCCGGCCCGACCGCGGGGTCGTCCTGATCGACGGCGCCGACCCCGCCGTCGCTCGCAGGCGGGGCGCGATCGGCTACGTCCCGCAGAGCGGCGACGTCGACTGGTCCTTCCCCGTCTCGGTGCGCGACGTCGTCATGATGGGCCGCTACGGGCACCTCGGGCCCACCCGGCGCCCGCGGCCCGCGGACCGGGCGGCCGTCGCCGAGGCGCTCGACCGCGTCGAGCTGGCCGACCTCGCCGACCGACAGATCGGGCAGCTCTCCGGCGGCCAGCGCAAGCGCGCGTTCGTGGCGCGCGGCATCGCCCAGGGGGCGCGGACGCTGCTCCTCGACGAGCCCTTCGCCGGTGTCGACAAGCGGAGCGAGGCCACCATCGTCCGGCTGCTGCGCGAGCTGGCCGACGACGGCGCGACCGTGCTGGTCTCCACCCACGACCTGCACGCGCTTCCTCGGCTCGCCGACGAGGCCGTCCTGCTGCTGCGCCGCGTGCTCTTCCAGGGCTCGGTCGCCGACGCGCTTCGGCCGGAGCACCTCGCCCGCGCTTTCGGCCTCGACGTCCTCGACCAGGACGGCGCGGCATGAGCTTCCTCGACCCGCTCCTCGCCCCGCTCCAGTACGAGTTCATGGTCCGGGCGCGCGCGACGACGGTGGTCGCCGCCGTCGTCTGCGCGCTCCTGTCTTGCTGGCTGGTGCTCGTCGGCTGGTCGCTCATGGGCGACGCCGTCTCGCACGCGGTGCTCCCGGGCGTGGTGATCGCCTACGTCCTCGGCGCCCCGTTCGCGCTCGGCGCGCTCGTGTTCGGGCTCCTCGCCGTCGCCCTCATCGGCGCGATCCGGGACACCAGCAGGGTGAAGGAGGACGCCGCCATCGGCATCGTGTTCACCACCCTCTTTGCGCTGGGCCTGGTGCTCATCTCGGTCACGCCGAGCCAGACCGACCTGAACCACATCGTCTTCGGCAACATCCTCGGCGTCTCCGACGCGGACCTGGTCCAGATCGGCGTCCTCGCGGCCGTCGCCCTCGTGGTCCTGATCGTCAAGCGCCGCGACCTCACGCTCTACGCCTTCGACCCGACCCACGCCCACGCGATCGGGCTGTCCCCGAGGCTCCTCGGCGCGCTGCTGCTCGGCCTGCTTGCGCTGACGGCCGTGGTCGCGCTGCAGGTCGTCGGCGTCATCCTCGTCGTGGCCATGCTGATCATCCCGGGCGCGACCGCCTACCTGCTCACCGACCGCTTCGGCCGGATGCTCGTGATCGCCCCGGTCATGTCGGCGCTCTCCTCGGTGCTCGGGATCTACCTGAGCTACTGGATGGACGCGTCACCGGGCGGGCTGGTCGTCGTCGTCCAGGGCGCCGTGTTCGCGCTGGTGTACCTGTTCGGCCCGCGTCACGGGCTGATCGGGAGGCGCCTCGACCGTCACCGCCGGGCCAGCGACACCCACACCGACGCCGCGGCGGTCCGCCCGAGGGCCAGGGCATCGTCGCCCACGAGGACGCCGATCGAGTCGGAGTAGGGCGCGCCCGCCCGGGTCCGCAGCACGGTGCCGACGCCGATCCCGCGGTCGGCGAAGAACTGCAGCAGGTCCGGGTCGGAGTCCGAGATCCGCTCGACCCGCACCCGCGACTCCGGCGGCACGTCAGCCAGCGGGACGGCGTCCGGCCGGGCGACCCGCCCGTCCCGGGCGGGGATCGGGTCCCCGTGGGGATCGCGGATGGGGTGTCCGAGGTGCTCGTCGATCCGGTCGACCATGAAGTCCGACACCGCGTGCTCCAGGTGCTCGGCCTCGTCGTGCACCTGGTCCCAGCGGTAGCCGAGCGCCTCGACGAGGAACGTCTCGATCAGCCGGTGCCTGCGCACCATCGCGACGGCGTGCGCGCGGCCGTCCGCCGTCAGCGCGACGGCGCCGTAGGGCGTGTGCTCGAGGAGGCCCTGGTCGGTGAGCTTGCGGATCGCGTCGGACGCCGTGGAGAGCCTGACGCCGACCCGTGCGGCCAGCGTCGAGGCGGTGACGGGCGCGTCCGACCACTCGCCGAGGCTCCAGACGGCCTTGAGGTAGTTCTGGCTGCTGGTCGACAGCGTGGACACCGACATGGGGCGAAGTATGCCAAACGCGGGCTCAGGGCCGGGTGGCCTCCGGCTGCCAGATGCAGGTGGGGTCGCTGGCGAGCGGGTCGCCGAGCATGGCGTGAGCGCGGGCTCGGGAGCCGCCGCAGATCCAGTTGAACTCGCACACGCCGCACTTGCCGGAGTAGGCCGAGGGGTCGCGGAGGGCCTTCATCATCGGCGCCTCCGCGTAGATCTCGGGGAACGGCCGTTCCTTAACCGACCCGCACTTGTGCGGCAGGAAGCCTGAGGGGTAGACGTCGCCGATGTGGTCCACGAACGCGAACCCGCGCCCGGAGTTCACGCCGATCGGCGGGCGGGGCGGGCGGCGCTCGGTGACCTCGCCGAGCAAGCGGTCGGTCTCGGCCATCAGCCAGGCGTGCAGCTCGCCCGTCGGGGGCATGGGCAGCCCGGCGGTGCGGGCGTCGTCGCGCTGGATGGCGACGCGGCGGTAGTTCGGCGCCTCGGTCACCTTGATCGCGATCCGGTCGGAGACGTCGTGCAGCCAGTGCAGGACGTCCTCCATCTCCTCCGGGGTGAGCGGCTCGAGGTTCGAGCCGCGACCCATCGGAACCAGGAAGAGGAGGTACCACATGAACGCGCCCATGGACTTGACCGTGGCCAGGATCTCGGGCAGCTCGTGGAGGTTGTTGCGGCAGATCGTGGTGTTCACCTGGAACCGGAACCCGTGTTTGACGACGAGCTTCGCCGCCTCCATCGTCTCGTCGTAGACGCCGGCGATGCCGCGGAAGGAGTCGTGCGTCTCGGCGGTGGCGCCGTCGAGGCTCAGGGAGAACGCCTTGATGCCGGCCTCGCGGACGCTCGCGAGACGCTCATCGGTGAGCAGCGGCGTGACGGAGGGGGAGAGTGCCATCGGCAGCCCGATCGAGGTGCCGTAGGCGATCAGCTCCTCCAAGTCGTCGCGCTCGAACGCGTCGCCGCCCGACAGGATGACGATGGGCCGCGGGGTGCCGTAGGAGGCGAAGTCGTCGAGCAGCGCCTTGCCCTGCTCCGTGGTGAGCTGGCGCGGATCGGCCTTGGTGAACGCGTCCGCGCGGCAATGCCGGCACGCGAGCTGGCACGCCCGCGTGACCTCCCACACGAGCACGTGCGGGCGCTCGCCCGGGTCGTGGTGCAGCGTGCGCACCACGCCCTTGCGGGCCAGGTGCGGGTGGTCTGTCTCGCCGGGGTGCCCGCCCGGGTGACCGGGGTGGGCGCCAGGATGAAGGCTCATGGGTTGATACTACTGAATGTAGTTTTTGCTCAGCGGGCTGACCCGACGACGGCGCCCGCACGGTCGATGCAGACGACGTCGACGCTGACCGGGGCGCCGCGGAGCACCTTATCGGCCTCGGCGCGGGCGGCCGCGGCGACGGCGTCACCCAGGTAGACGCCCGCGGCGTGGCACGCCTGGAGCGCGCCCATGGCGGTGTTCGCCGCCCGGACCTCGGCGGCCAGGCCGGGGGAGGCGCCCGCCGACGCCGCGAGCCGGGCCAGGTGCGCGGGGTCGACGGCGGTGCGGTGCGAGTGCAGGTCGAGGGTGCCCGCCGCGAGCTTGCTCAGCTTCGCGAAGCCGCCGACCAGCGTGAGCCGCTCGACGGGGTGGCGCGACACGTACTTCAGCACGGCGCCGACGAAGTCGCCCATGTCCAGCAGCGCCAGCTCGGGGAGGCCGAACAGCTCCATGGCGACCCGCTCCGACGTCGATCCCGTGCACCCGGCCAGGTGCGTCAGCCCGGCGGCGCGGGCCACGTCGACGCCGCGGCGGATCGAGTCGATCCACGCGGAGCACGAGTAGGGGACCACGACCCCCGTGGTGCCGAGGATGGAGATGCCGCCCACGATCCCGATCCGCGGGTTCCACGTGCGCCGGGCCAGCTCCTCCCCGTCGTCGACCGAGATCTCGACGACCGCGTCCGCCGCCACCCCGAGGCGCTCGGAGGCGCGGGCCAGGTTCTCGGTGAGGTAGCCGCGCGGGCCCGGGTTGATCGCGGGCTCGCCGACGGCCAACGGCAGCCCGGGCAGCGTGACCCGGCCGACGCCGGGCCCGCCGCGGAACGCCAGCCCGGAGCCGGGCTCCCCGCGCCGGACGCGCGCCCGGATCACCGCGCCGTGGGTGACGTCGGGGTCGTCGCCGGCGTCCTTCTGCACCGCCGCCATCGCGACGCCGTCGCCCAGCTCCTCCTGGGTCAGCGCGAACGCGGGCTCGTGCCCCTTGGGCAGGACGATCTGGACGGGGTCGGGGAACTCGCCGGTGTGCAGGGCCTCCCACGCCGCGGTGGCCGCCGCGGTGGCGCAGGCCCCCGTCGTCCATCCGGGCCTCAGCCCCGAGGCCCTCAGCTGCCCGCGTCTTCCGCCCGCCGCGTCCGTCACGCCACCACACTATCCATTCGGTTGACGGGTAGACTGCCGGGCCATGGAGTTCCTGAGCCAAGCAGCCGCGGCACGCGCGGCCTCCGTCGAGCTGGTAACGCTGACCCGGGCCGCGAAGGACAAGGCGCTGCACGCCATGGCCGACGCGCTCGCCGCCGCTGAGCCGGAGCTGCTGGAGGCCAACGCCGTCGACGTCGCCGCCGCGCGCGACGCGGGCACCGAGGAGTCCCTCGTCGACCGGCTGGCGCTCAACCCCGCTCGTGTTGCGGGCATGGTCCAAGGCCTGCGTGACCTCGCGTCCCTCGCCGATCCCGTAGGCGACGTGGTGCGCGGCTGGCGCCTCCCCAACGGCGTAAGCGTCCGCCAGGTGCGGGTGCCGTTCGGCGTTGTCGGCATCATCTACGAGGCGCGCCCGAACGTGACCGCCGACGCCGCGGGCATCTGTCTCAAGTCGGGCAACGCCGCGCTGTTGCGGGGCTCGTCGTCGTCCATCAACGCCAACCGGGTGACGGTCGCCGCGCTGCGCCGCGGGCTCGAGGCCGCCGGTGTGACCCCCGACGCCGTTCACCTCGTCGAGGGCGGCCGCGAGGTCACCGGCGAGATGATGCGCGCCCGCGGCCTCGTCGACGTCCTCATCCCGCGCGGCGGTGCCGGGCTGATCCGGGCCGTCGTCGACGGCTCGACGGTGCCCGTGATCGAGACGGGGACGGGCAACTGCCACGTCTATGTCGACGCGGACGCGGACGTCGACCAGGCCGTCTCCATCCTCCGCAACGCCAAGACGCAGCGCCCGAGCGTGTGCAACGCGGCGGAGACGCTGCTCGTCCACCGCGACATCGCCGACCGTTTCCTGCCCGCCGCGCTCCAGGCCATGGCCGGTGCGGGCGTCACCGTCCACGGCGACGATGCCACCCGGGCCTACTCGGGCGCCGTCGTCGCCGCGGAGGAGGGCGAGTACGACGCCGAGTACCTCACCCTGGACCTGGCCGCGAAGGTCGTCGACACCATCGACGAGGCGCTGGAGCACATCCGCGCGCACACCACCGGCCACTCGGAGACCATTGTCACCGGGAGCAGGCGGGCGGCCGACCGGTTCGTCGCCGAGGTGGACGCGGCGGCTGTGCTGGTCAACGCGTCCAGCCGGTTCGTCGACGGCGGCGAGTTCGGGTTCGGCGCGGAGATCGGCATCTCGACGCAGAAGCTGCACGCCCGCGGCCCCATGGGCCTCGCCGAGATGACCAGCACCAAGTACGTCATCGAGGGGGACGGACAAACCCGGGCGTAGTGGCTCCGTTAATTGGTTTCGACACGGGCGCTCGTTCCTCGCGGCCCGGCTCAACCAGCGTGATGCGCTGCTAGGATCGCGTGCCATGAGCCTTCTACTGGAGACCGCGGCCTCGGCGCCGGCCGTGCCGACCTGGGTCATGGGCGCCCTGGCGCTGTTCATCCTGCTCTTCGCGCTCGCGTGGGTCATCGGCTTCGGCTCCGGGCGACCGAACTCGAAGTGACGTCCACCGAGCTGGCGCTCGCGCGCACCGAGCGCGACGGGCGGCGCTACCGCCTCGGCGTGATGGGCGGCACGTTCGACCCCATCCACCACGGCCACCTCGTGGCCGCCTCCGAGGTCGCGGCCGAGTTCGGCCTCGACGAGGTGGTCTTCGTCCCCACCGGCGTGCCGTGGCAGAAGCGCGAGCGCGACGTCTCCATGGCCGAGGACCGCTACCTGATGACCGTCATCGCGACGGCGTCCAATCCGCGCTTCTCCGTCTCGCGGGTCGACATCGACCGCGAGGGCGACACCTACACCGTCGACACGCTGAAGGACCTGCGGGCCGAGCGCGGCGACGACACCGACCTGTTCTTCATCACCGGCGCCGACGCGCTCCGCCAGATCCTCACCTGGCGGGGGGCCGAGGAGCTTTTCGACCTCGCGCACTTCGTGGGCGTCACCCGGCCCGGCGTGCCGCTCACGCAGGGCGACCTCGCCCACCTGCCCGACGACTCCGTCACGCTGCTCGAGGTGCCCGCGCTGTCGATCTCGTCCACCGCGTGCCGCGACCGCGTGCGCGATCACAAGCCCATCTGGTACCTCGTGCCCGACGGCATCGTTCAATACATTGCAAAGCGGGGCCTCTACCCGGCCTCCGGATCCGGAGTCTCTGATGACCGTTCCTAACCATGTCCTCGACTCGGTGCTCGTCGCCGCGCAGGCCGCCGCGGACAAGAAGGGCCGTAACATCGTCGCCTTCGACGTGTCCGAGCAACTGGCCATCACCGACGTCTTCCTCATCGCCTCGGCCAACAACGAGCGCCAGGTGAGCGCCATCGTCGACGGCGTCGAGGAGACGCTCCTGAAGCACAGGCTGAAGCCCACCCGGCGCGAGGGCGACCGCGAGAACCGCTGGGTGCTCCTCGACTACCTCGACTTCGTCGTCCACGTCCAGCACACCGAGGAGCGCACGCTCTACAACCTCGAGCGCCTGTGGAAGGACTGCCCGCAGATCCCGCTCGACATCCACCTGCCGGAGATCAACGATGACGACGAGGTGGAGACGCCGGACTGGATCTAGCCCAGTGTGAAGGAGGGTCGATGCTCGAGGGAACGACGCTTGTTGTGCTGCGGCACGGCCAGACGGATCTCAACGCCACAGGGAGGTTCCAGGGCCAGGCCGACATCCCGCTGAACGCGACGGGGGTCGCGCAGGCAGAGTCCGCCCGCCGACGGCTCACCGGCATCCGGTTCGATGCCGTATACGCCTCGCCGCTCAGCCGCGCCCTGGACACCGCCCGGCTGATCCGCCCCGACGCCGACATCGCGACGGACCCGCGGCTGATGGAGATCGACGTCGGCAGCTGGTCTGGCCGGACGTGGGACGAGGTGAAGGCCGAGATGCCCGACTACGAGCGCAACTACGCCAACGGCGTCGACTTTCGCCGCTCGCCGACGGGGGAGACCCTTGCCGAGGTCGTCGCCCGAGGAGTTCCGGCCGTCCGCGAGATAGCGGAGCGCCACCCGGGAGGGCTCGCCCTGATCGTCGCCCACGGGCTGCTGCTGAACCGCGTCGTCCATGCGCTCCTCGGCCTCGATGGCCGGGTCCTCGGAGGCCTCGGCAACGCTCACCACTCGGAGTTGCTCTTCACCCACGGCGCCTGGCGTCTGCAGGCGCACAACGTGTCCTAACCGCGCGGCTGGCGCTCGATCCACTCCGACAGCTCGACCCGCGGGCCGGTGAAGAACGGCGTCTCCTCGCGGACGTGGAGCCGGGCCTCGACGCCGCGCTGGTGGCGCATGGCGTCGACCAGGCTGTGCAGCTCGTCGGCCTCGAAGGCCAGCAGCCACTCGTAGTCGCCGAGCGCGAACGCGGCCAGCGTCGACGCGACCACCTCGGGGTACTCGCGGCCGGCCATGCCGTGCTCGCGCAGCATCGTCGAGCGGTGCTCCTCGTCGAGGTAGTACCAGTCGTAGCTGCGAACGAACGGGTACACCGTCAGCCAGGGGCGCGGCGCGAAGCCGGCGAAGCAGCTGGGCACGTGCGCGCGGTTGAACTCCGACGGCCGGTGGACGCCGACGCTCGACCACACCGGCTCGAGCGAGGCGCCCAGGTCGCTGCGGCGGATGGCGTGGTAGGCGGCCTGGAGCTTCGCGGCGTCGTCGGAGAGCAGCCAGAACATGAGGTCGGCGTCGGCTCGGAAGCCGCCGATGTCGTAGCAGCCGCGAAGGGTCGCGCCGGTGGCGGCGATGGCGTCCTCGACCTCCGCGGACGCCGCGTCGGCAGGCAGCGGCGCGGCCGTCGCGAACACGCAGTACATCGCGTACAGGGACGAGGCGTTGATGGCCTCGAGGTCCACGTCCGTCTGGTCGCGCTCGTCGCGTCCGGGGTGCTTCACGGTGTTCTCCTTTTTGGCGGGTTCAGCGGGCGAGGCAGCAGTCGCCGCCGTCGGGGGTGCAGGCGAGGGCGGGCGCTGTGAGCTCGCCGCGGGTGACGGCGGCCAGCTCGAAGAGCTTGTCGACCAGCAGCTCGACGAACTCGGGGTCGGCGTCGACGGTTGCCGCGCGCTGGTAGGCGAGGCCCTGGGCGGCGGCGGTCTCCCTGGCCTGCGTGTCGAGGTCGTAGCGGACCTCCATGTGGTCCGAGATGAAGCCGATGGGCGCGGCGACGACGCCGTGGACGCCGTCGAGCTCCTCCATCCGGTCGTTGACGTCGGGCTCCAGCCACGGCACGCGCGGCGAGCCGGAGCGCGAGCAGTAGGTGAGCTCCCAGTCGAGCTCCTCGCCCAGCTCGGACGACGCCAGCTTGGCGACGGCGGCGGCGACCCGCAGGTGCTGCGCGTCGTAGCGCGACTCGGGTTCGCCCGAACCGGAGCGGGCGTTCATCGCCAACGGGATGGAGTGCGTCACGAAGAGCAGCTTCAGCGGCGCGTCGGCCCCGACCCGCGCGCGCAGCTCCCGCCACGCGGCCACGACCGCGCGGGCCTGGGCGTTCGCGAACTCTGGCGACTCCGCGAACGGCCCCACCTTGTCGAACCGCACCCGGCCGTCGACGCCGGCCTCGGCCGCGTCAAGGTCCTCGCGGTACTGCCGGCAGCTGGAGTAGGAGGAGTAGGCCGACGTCGCGAGCGCGGCCACGCGCTCGTGGCCATCGTCGGCGAGCGCGCCGACGGTCTCGGCGAAGAACGGGTGCCAGTTGCGGTTGCCGATCACGACGGGAACCTCGACACCACGGCGCCGCAGCCCCTCGGCCACGCGCGCCAGCAGCGCCGCGTTCAACTCGTTGATGGGCGACTTCCCGCCGAACAGCTCGTAGTGCTGCGACACCTCGACCAGACGCTCGTCGGGGATGCCCTTGCCCGCCGTCGCGTTGCGCATGAACGGGAGGACGTCCTCCGACTTGTCGGGCCCGCCGTAGGACGCGAGCATCACCGCGGTGTAGGGGGCGAGGCTCACATGGCCTCCGCGACCGCGTGAATGGTCTCCAGGTCGCACACCTTGAGATTGGTCACCGGGCACCTCTGGTCCTCCAACGTGTTGGGGTTGATAGCGGCCCCGATCCCGTACAGCTCCTCCATCGCGTGGAGGTACTCGTCGGTGCGGCCCTGTTCCGCGGCCAGCCGCGCCCGCGAGGACGGAACGTGCAGCAGGCGCGTCGCTAGCCGGCGCAGCGCGAGCGCGGCGTCGTCGAGCGTGAGGGGCCGCTGCGGCAGCCGCGCGACCTCGTCGTCGACCAGCGACATCACGGACTCCCGCAGGCCGACGACGGCGGGGTCGACGATGCGGGAGCGCAGCTTGGTCAGCGCCAAGGCGATGCCCTCGTTGACGATGGCTTGGGCGCGGCGGGTGTCCTCGGCGATGTCGCCGCCGAGCGAGTCCTGGATGGTGGGCAGGTCGATCAGCCGGATGCCGGTGAGCTGCCCGACCTGGGGGTCGACGTCGCGCCGCAGCGAGAGGTCGAGGAAGGTCGCCGGGCGGGTGACGTCGTCGACGCCGACGACGATCGCGCCCTGGCCGCGGCAGGTCACCACGAGGTCGGCCGAGGCCAGGCCGTCGGCGACGGAGTGCACCAGCTCGGTGCCGTGGCTGGCGGCGAACTCGGTGCCGCGCCCGCTCGCGGAGTGCACGACGATCCGGCGGACGCCGCGATGGCGAGCGGCGGCGACCACGGCGCCGGCGTAGGAGCCGGTGCCGATGAGCAGCATGTTCACGGAGGCCCAGTCGGCGTCGACGAGGTCCAGGCCGGCGCCGACGACCGAGCGCCCCGCGCCCTCCAGCTTCGTCTCGCGCGCCACGCGCCGCGATGCCTTGAGGGCCTCCTCGACGGCGATGGCCAGCGCGAGCGAGGTGCGCCCCGCGTCGTGGGCCTCGCCGAGTGCCCGGCGGAGCTGTCCCGCGATCTCGCGCTCCCCGACGACCATGGAGTCGAGGCCCGACGCCACCCGGAACAGGTGGCCGAGGGCGGCCTCGCCGAGGAAGAGGTCCCAGGCCGGCGGGACCGGGAAGCGCTCGTTGATCGCGACCCTCAGCATGATGCTCGTGATGTCCGCCTCGGTGTCAAGCAGCACCTCCACGCGGTTGCAGGTGCTGAGCAGGACGACGCCGGTGACGCCGTCGATCTCGTGCAGGCGCTCCGCGAGACCCGAAACGTCGTCACTGATGCGCTCGACCTCGGATAGCCCCTGACGGTCGTGCTGAATGGAGAAGATGCTCATCGTCACAGTGCCCCCCATTCAAGCACTTCGGTCGGCGTGGGGCAGAATCGAGGCACCATGAGTTCACTTCTTGCTGCCCTCAGCGGCCACCGCCCCGATCGACTGCCCGTCTGGTTCATGCGCCAAGCTGGCCGTTCCCTCCCCGAGTACCGCGAGGTGCGGGGCGCGACGACGATCCTCGAGGCGTGCCTCGTGCCCGAGCTTGCGGCGGAGATCACGCTGCAGCCGGTGCGGCGCCACGGGGTGGACGCGGCGATCTTCTTCTCCGACATCATGACGCCGCTCGTCCTGGCGGGCGTCGGCGTCGACATCGTGTCGGGAGTCGGCCCCGTGATCGACGAGCCGGTCCGCACCGCGGCCGATGTCGACCGCGTCACCCGCTTGGTCGACCTCGACCTGGGCGCCATCCAGGAGGCCGTGCGGATCGCCGTCGCGGAGCTGGGGGAGGAGACTCCGCTGATCGGCTTCGCTGGCGCGCCGTTCACCCTGGCTGCCTACCTCGTGGAGGGCCGTGGCTCCCGCGACCACCTGGCCGCGCGCGCCATGATGCACGCCGACCCCGCGGCCTGGGACCGGCTGCTCGCCTGGTGCGCCCACCTGTCGGGGCGCTTCCTCGCCGCGCAGGTCGACGCCGGCGCCCGCGCCGTGCAGCTGTTCGACTCGTGGGCCGGCTCGCTCACCCGCGCCGACTACGTCGCGCACGTCGCTCCGCACTCGGCGGCGGCGCTGGCCGCGGTCGAGGGCCGCGTGCCGCGTATCCACTTCGGCGTCGGCACCCGCCATCTGCTTCCCGACATGGCGGCCTGCGGCGTCGAGGCGATGGGCATCGACTACCGCACCCCGCTGGACGAGGCCGCCGCGATCCTGCCCGGGCTGCCGCTGCAGGGCAACATCGACCCCGCGCTGCTGTCGGCCGGGTGGGCGCCGCTCGAGGCGCACGCCCGCGCCGTCGTCGATCGCGGGAAGGCCGCGCCCGCCCACGTGGTGAACCTGGGCCACGGCGTCCCGCCGACGACCGATCCCGGCGTCATCACCGCCCTCGTCGACCTCATCCACTCGCTGTGAGCCGCGTCGCCGTCGTCGGGGGAGGGCTCGCGGGAACGCTGGCGGCCCTCCGCCTGCTGGAGGCCGGCCATCGGGTGCAGCTGCGCGAGGCGGGGCCTGCGCTCGGCGGGATGATCGCTCCCGTCGACCTCGCCGGAGCGCTCGTCGACGCGGGAGCCGAGGCCTACGCCGTGCGCGGCGGGGTCGGCCGGGCGCTGTGCGCGGAGTTCGGCATCGAGGTGGCCGGGCCCTCCGGCGCCGCCCACATCTGGCGTCCCGCCGGCGCGTACCGCATGGCAGAGGGCGTCGTCGGCATCCCCGCGACGCTCGACGACCCGGCGCTTGAGGCGCTGACGCCCGAGGGGCGGGCGGCCGTCGCCCGCGAGGCCGAGCTCGGCCCGGAGGTCGGAGCGGACGCGACGACGGTGGGGGCGCTGGTGCGCGCCCGCCTGGGGGAGGAGGCGCTCGCAACGCTGGTCGAGCCCGTCACCCGCGGCGTCTACGCCACGCCCGCCGACCACCTCCCGCTGGCTGCCATGGCGCCGGGTCTGATCGCGGCGCTGCGGGAGCGCGGCTCGCTGCTCGCCGCCGTCGCGGCCACGCGCGCGAACGGCCCCACCGTCGAGCAGCCCGTCGGGGGCATGTTCCGGCTAATCGCGGAGATCGGGCGGCGCGTCCGGGAGGCCGGGGGAGACGTGCGGTGCGCAGCCCCGGTCGTGACCCTTGCCCGCGACGGCGATGAGCTGCTCCTGACGACGGCCGACGGCGAGACCCTCCGCGCGGACCGCGTCGTGCTCGCGACCCCTGCCGCCGTCGCCGCGCGCCTGCTCGCCCAGGTGGGCGTCGAGATCGAGCCGCCCGCCGTGCGCTCCGCCCGGTTCGCCGTCCTTGCGGTCTCCACCCCCGCCCTGGCCGACGACCCCGTCGGCTCCGGCGTGCTCGTCGCCGACCCCGTCCCCGAACTGAAGGCCAAGGCCCTCACGCACTACTCGGCCAAGTGGCCCTGGGCCCGCGCGGAGGGCCGCGAGATGCTGCGCCTGTCCTACCCGGCCGACGTCGAGCCCACCCTTGACCAGGCCGTCGCCGACGCGTCGCTGCTCACCGGGGTCGACATCGAGACCGGCCAGGTGGCCGCGTTCGCCTCGGTAGAGTGGGCGGCGATGCCGGCACGAATCGACCCCGTCACCCGCGACCGCTTCCTCGGCGACGCCGCGGGGATCGGCGTCGACCTCGTCGGCGCCTGGATCGACGGCAACGGCATCGCCCCCGTGATCCTCGGCGTCGAGCGAGTGCTGGGATGAGGCTGAGGCTCGGCACGCGGGGGTCGGCGCTCGCCGTCGGCCAGTCCGAGCTGGTCGCCGACCGGTTGCGCGCGCTCGGCCACGAGGTCGAGCTGGTGCGCATCCGCACCGGGGGCGACGTCGAGCGCGGCTCGCTGACCACGCTCGGCACGTTGGGGGTGTTCGCGGCGGAGCTGCGCACCGCCATCCTCGACGGCCGCTGCGACCTCGCCGTGCACTCGCTGAAGGACCTCCCCACCGCGCCGGTCCCTGGATTGACGATCGCGGCGGTGCCCGAGCGCGCCGACGCGCGCGACGCGCTCTGCGCCCGCGACGGCCTGACGCTGGCCGGGCTGCCCGCGGGCGCGAAGGTGGGCACCGGCTCGCCACGGCGCGTCGCCCAACTGCGCGCGCTGCGGCCGGACCTGGCGTTCGTGGACATCCGGGGCAACCTCGGCACCCGGCTCGCCCGCGTCGCGGAAGGGGACCTCGACGCCGTGGTCCTTGCCGCCGCCGGCCTCGGTCGGCTGGGCCTTGAGGCGCACATCACCGACATCCTCGATATCCTGCCCGCGCCCGGTCAGGGCGCGCTTGCGCTCGAGTGCCGGGCGGACCGGCTCGACATGGTGAACGAGCTCGCCCGCGTCGACGACCCCGCAGCCCGCGAGGAGGTCGACGCGGAGCGCGCCGTCCTCGCCGGCCTCGGCGGCGGCTGCGCGGCCCCTATCGCCGCGTGGGCGCGCGGCGGTGTGCTGGAGGCCGGCGTCTTCTCGCTGGATGGTGCGACCTCGGTGCACGCGCGTCGTCAACTGGGCGGCGGCGCGGCCGATCACGTCGTCGCCGACCTGGCGGCGGCCGGGGCCGCGGACGTGACGCGGCTCGACGCCTCGCGCCCCTCCCGGCTTGCCGAGCTGCACGACGACACCGCGCTCTGGGGCGGGCGGCGCAGCCTCGCGGGGGTGCGTGTCCTGCTCCCGCGCGCCGACGGCCCGCTCGCCGACGGCATCCGCGCCGCCGGTGCCGAGGTGGTCGCGCAGCCCGTGCAACGCAAGGTGCTGCTGCGCCCGGGCCGCGGCCTGGACGGGGCCGACTGGGTCACGCTCACCTCGGCCACCACCCTGGACGCGCTCGACCAACTGGGCATCGCGATTCCCGATGCCGCACACGTGGCCGCCGTCGGCCCCGCCACCGCGGCCGCGGCCCTCCGTCGCGGCATCGTGGTCGATCTGGTGCCCGACGGCGAGTCCAGCGCCGCGGCGCTGGTTGCCGCGTTCCCGTGCGGCTCGGGGGTTGTCGTCGCGCCCGGCTCCGCGCTCGCCAAGCCGACGCTCGCGGACGGCCTCGAGGCGAAGGGGTGGCGGGTCGAGACGGTCCCGCTGTACACCGTCGTCCCGCTCCGCGGCCAGCTGCCGGCCAGGGTCGTCGAGGAGTGGCGCGGCGGCCACTTCGACGTCGTCGTCGTCACCTCCGGATCCGTC
>CAYVWO010000018.1:7071-16844 GCA_964455495.1 uncultured Tessaracoccus sp. | reverse complement strand
GCGCATGAGCGCTGCCCTCGACGAGACCCCGAGCGCGGCCGCGCACAAGTCGGCCTCACGGCGGATCGCCAGCCTCGACTGGGCCCGGGGGATCATGCTGGTAGCCAGCGTGGTCAGCAACTCGCTGATCGCGCCACCCAAGTGGTTCGAGCACGCCCGGTGGAGCGGCATCCATCCGGTCGACGTGATCTTTCCGATGTTCGTGACGCTGTCCGGGTGCGGCCTGGCGTTCGCGATGCACCGGCGCGTCAAGGTGGGGCCCCTGGCCCGTCGCTTCGTCGTGCTGATGGTGGTGGGCTTGGCCTACAACGCCATCCTGGCGTGGTCCGTGGACGTCGCCACGTGGCGGGTCACGGGCGTGCTCCAGCTGTACGCGGTGCTCGTGGTGCTGATGGGACTGCTGCACCTGGTGACCCGGAGCTGGCGCGGGTGGGCCGTGCTCACCGTGCTCCTCGCCGTCGCCCACACCCTGGTGCTGGGGCTCTACGCCCGCTCGTGTCCGTCGGGGGTGCTGACGCGCGAGTGCAACCCCAGCGGGCCGCTGGATTCGCTGCTCTTCGGGGCCAACCACATCTACGCGCTGGGGCAGGCCGGGCACGACCCCGAGGGCCTGGTGGCCATCCTCGGCGCGCTCGTATCTGCCGCCGCCGGGGCCACCGTCGGGCACCTGCTGCTCAGCCTGACCGGCGGCGGTGAGACCAGGCCGCGGCTGAGATCTGTTGCCGCCTTGTGCGCGGCGGCGGCCGGGTTCCTGTTGCTGATGGTCGCCCTTGGCCTGTTGGCCACCCAGATGGGCTTCGAGCTGCCCTTCGCCAAGCGGATCTGGACGGCCCCCTTCGCGCTCGTCGTCGCCGCGGGAACGACGCTGCTGCTGCTCGTCGGCCACCTGCTGCTCGACCGCGTCCCTCTCGCCGCGGCGGTGGGGTGGGCGTCCTATCCGCTGCTCGCGCTGGGCCGCAACAGCCTGCTGGTGTACTTCGGGTCCCACGTCCTGATGAGCCTGCTGCGTCGGCCCTTCGGCGAGGCCCCGTCGGTCGTGGAGCGCTACTCCGCGGCCATGACGTCGCCGGTCGAGGCGCAGGTCGTCTGGAGCCTGGCCCTCCTGGCCTTCTGGGTCGCGGTGGCGGCCCTGCTCCACTGGCGGCGGATCTATCTCCGCGCCTGAGCACGACGATCACCGCCCTCGCGAAGTGGGCCGCGTTGCTGCTCGCCTCCCCGCGGCGGACGACCTGTTTCGATGACCACCTACGCAGGCTGAGAGGAAGTGATGGAGATGGCGCTTAGGTATGAGGACTACCTTGCGAAGCATCCCGTGAGCCCTGAAGTGCGAGCGGAGATCGACGCGCACAAGGAGCGGATGCACGCTGAGGTTCGTGCCTACCGGCTGCGTGAGTTGCGTGTTCAGGCGGGTCTGACGCAGGCACAGTTGGCGGAGCGGATCGGTGTGGGCCAGCGGCAGGTCTCGAAGATCGAGAGCGGCGACCTCGATAGCGCGAGGATCGGCACTGTCCGGCGTTACCTCGAAGCGGTCGGTGGGGATCTTGCTGTTGAGTATGTGGCGGGGGATGAGCGGGTGCAAGTAGCCTGACTCGCACTAACCGAGCCAAGGTTCACTAGCCTGCCGGGGCGTGGTTGTCCACCCAGCGGTGGAGCTCGGAGAGCTTGTCGAGGACCACGTCGAACGAGTCCGCGGGCAGGGTGTCCTGGCCGAGGCGGCAGAGAACCCGCGTGCCGGACGGCGCGGCCGCGAGGATGGAGGCCTCCGTCCGCCCGCCCTTCGGCGTCGCGACGACGACCAGGTCGAAGCGCTCGTCGCCGACGACGCGGGCCCACTCGGCCGCGTAGCCCGCCGGGTCGTCCGCGTCGCCGGACACGGCCGACCCGCGCGTGGAGCGAACCAGGAGGGTCACCCCGTCAGCGGTCAGCGCCTCAGCGCGGGCCGCCTGGGCCGCGGTGGCCCTATCGGTGTACAGCACGGCGACCTCGGCCGCGCCGTGCGCGTCGCGCAGCCACGTGGAGATCAGGCGCGCCCGCTCGGCGGACGTCCCGGTGGTGAAGCCGCCGACGTACAGCAGCACCCGCGGCGTTCCCGCTGGGTCGCGAATCGCCAACGGGCGGGCCTCGGGGCTCCGGGCGCGCCCCGTCTGCGCGTTGCCGGCGCGGCGCCGCAGCAACCCGGTGAGGGAGGCGAGCGCGCGCTTGGGCAGCCGGTCCCGCTCGCCCGTGGGCGTTCCCGAGGCGGCGGGGCGAGGGGGCAGGGCCGACGCCGCGGCGGGCGCCTGCGCGGGAATGGTGCGGCGCGCCGCGGAAGGCCGGCTCGGTGTGCGCTGCGCCTTGAACCACTCCGCGTAGTCGAGCGTGACGCGCCGAGCGATCCGCTGGTACTCGACTGATGTCCGATAGTGGATGACCTCGCCGGCCGCGTCCCGCACGGCGAGGGGATAGATCGACGTCGTGGTGGTACCCAGCCCGAAGTCGTTGCAGAAGACGGAGGTGGCGTAGACGCGGCACCCGCCGTCCAGCTCCGCGTAGGGCGCCGAGAAGTTGGCCTCAACCTGTTCGTAGTCCCAAGCGACCCGCCCGGAGCGGAGGAAGTGCGCATCGAGGGCCGCGGCCAGCGGGCTCGGCTCGTCGAGGCGCTCCCGGAAGAGGGAGAGCAGGTCCCGCACCACAGGGGAGCCCGCGACGGCGCCGAAGATGTCGGGCGAGATCGTCTCCGGGTCCTCGAACCCGAAGAAGGACGCGCTGGCCGCGAGGGCCCAGGCGATGGGGCCTGCCACGTCCAGGCGATCGCCGAGCACGACCCCGCCGTGCTCGGCGAGGTAGGAGAGCTGCAGGTACTCGCGGAGCGCCGCCGGCCGATCGGCGAGCGCGCGGGCCGTCTCGTCGTCGGGCGCCGGGGCCAGCTCGTCGACGTCGACGAAGCGCGCGTCAACCGGGAACGCGAACCCCGATGCGGCATCGGGGCGGCCGGTCCCCGAGTAGAGGATGGTCTTCGGGATCGTCGCGAAGCCGTCCGCGAGGTAGGGGCGGACGGCGAGATAGAGCGCCGGGTCGTCGAGGACGAAGTGGGAGCCCCCGATCACCCCGCGAAGCTCGTGGACGGCGTAGGCGAACCTGTCCGCGTACGCGGGCCGCGCCTGGGCGTCGAAGAGCAGCCGCCTCGCCGCCATGTAGGCCACCTGGTCCAGCCGCTCGGGGTTGGCGTGCTCGAGCGCCCACCGCAGCGAGCTGACCTCCTCCAGCGTGCGGGCGTCGTCGTGGCTCGTGGTGATCGTGCCGTCGCGCATGATGTAGTGGTAATAGACGTTCGGCGTGTAGCAGATGCGCTCCGCGTACGACATCGCCACAGGCGACCACGCGACGTCCTCGAACCACGTGTCCTGGAACGGCACCCGCCGGACGAGGTCCGCGCGGTAGATCTTGTTGACCACGATCATGACGCGCGAGTTGAGGAAGAAGCCCTCGCTGGGGAAGACGGCACCCTCCGCGAAGGGGAAGTTGCCGCCCACCACCGAGTAGGACTCGTCGAGGCTGTAGTGGCGGTAGCGGCAGATCGCCACGTCGCTCGAGGTGCGCTCGGCCTCCTCGTAGAGATGCTGGTACATGTCGGGTTCGACGAAGTCGTCGCTGTCGACGAACCCGATGTAGCGCCCTGTGGCGCGCGCGATGCCGGCGTTGCGGGCGCTGCCCAGGCCGCCGTTCGGCTTCGACAGCGCGACGATCTTGTCCGGGTACCGCGCGGCGTAGTCGTCGATGATCGCCTGGCTGCCGTCGGGCGATCCGTCGTTGACGACCACGATCTCGATCTCGTCGAGGGTCTGGTTCACGAGCGAGTCGAGGCACTGTGCGAGGAAGGCCTCGGTGTTGTACACGGGCACAACGACTGAGACCTTCTTCAACGGGTTGGTGACCTCGGGGCTCATCGCCCCAGAGTATCGCCCGGCGGCAAGACCTCCACATAGAAGTCGTGCTTGCGGTGCCCGTCGCCCGGGACGGGGATGCCCAGGTAGTCGGGGCCGTAGATGCTGGCGAGCATGTCCTCGGCGCGGTCCGGGACCGGAACCGAGAGGCCCTCGAAGGGGACACGCTTGCCCTCGCCGAACCACTCCTTGGGGAAGACCTGCCTTCGGAGGTCGTAGTAGCTGCACAGGTTCGCCCAGTGCGCCGACGTCGGCTTCGCGTTGAGCTTCGCCTGCACGTAGATCACCCAGTCGTGAACCGTCTTCGTCGAGACGATCTTCGTGACCAGGTAGATCGGGATGCGCGCCAGGTAGTTCTTGCGGAACCCCGGACGGGAGCGGCCGGAACTCATGAACAGGCCGCGACGCAGCCCGCGCAGTAGGTAGGCCTGCAACCGGAACTTCCTGCCGAACGGCTTCTCGACCGGATCGACGACGAAGACGTCGATGTGCGGGCCGGGGGCCATGGAGACGTGCGCCACCTGGGGCTGGACGAACCTTGTCTTGGCCGTCATCTGCACCTTCGCGCCCAGCACCCAGTGCTTCGGGTTGGTCTCGAACGAGTCCAGGTTCAGGCTGGGCGGGAACTCGCCCTGGGCCACCAGCTCCACGAGGCGCTGGTACTCCGCGCGCGGCATCATCACGTCGATGTCGTCGTCCCACGGGATGAAGCCCCCGTGACGGATGGCCCCCAGCATGCTGCCCTCGCTGAGGTAGTAGCGAAGGCCGTGCTCGCGGCAGAACGCGTCGAACTTCTCGAGGATCCGCAGCTCCTCGGCCTGCAGCTCCGGAAGCTCGTGGTGGGGGATCTTCTCGTACCGGCCGGTCGGGACGCCGCGGAAGCGCTTGAGCTCGGGCCGGGGGCGCAGCCCCAGGGCGTACTCGTAGGCCCGGCGAAGGTCGGCGGGCGTCATGGGCACCGGGCTGTTGCCGAGCCGCTCGGCGTTGACGCCGCCCACGAGCGCTTGGACGTCGATCGTGTCGTCGAGGTGCAGGGTGTCGAGGATGGCGTCGAGCTTGCCGAGGGCGTCGCTGGTCGTCGGGACGCCGAAGATGGCGTTCAGCTCGTTCAGCGACCGGCGCAGTCGGCTGGTGCCCGGTCCGCCCTCCTCGGCGACGGCCATGTAGTAGCTCCACACCGCGCGCAGGCTGAGCGCGGCGGCGTGGCCGTGCGCGAGCCCGTACTGCGAGGTGAGGCCGTAGCTCATGGCGTGCGGCGCCGTCGTCTTGGTCAGGTTGATCGCCCGGCCGGAGTAGTTGGCTGCCAGCTGGATCGCGCGGGTGGCCTCGACGTCGAACCCCGTGCCCTTGTGGAAGTAGGGGAAGAAGTTGTCGAGGATCAGCTCCAGGCCGCGGCGCGCGTAGCCCTTGCTCTGCGCCGTCGCGCCCTTCGCCCAGGTGGACTCGACGCACTGCGCCAGCGCGTCGAGCAGGCTGGCCTTCTTGTGGTACTCGGGCAGGCTGCGCAGCAGCTCCGGCTCGAGGACGACGTAGTCGGGCAGCAGGGAGTCGTGGGCGATCGAGTGCTTCTCGCCGTCGATGTAGACGACGGCGAAGTGCGTCGACTCCGAGCCGGTGCCGGCCGTCGTCGGGATGGCGATCAGGGGCACGTTGCGCTTCAACGGCGCGCCGAAGCCCGGGTACTCGCTCTCGCCCGTGGAGGCCAGGAGCTTGATGCACTTGGCCACGTCCATCGCGCTGCCGCCGCCGACCGCGACGATGCCGTCGCAGCCCTTCTCCCGGAACTCCGCGAGGCCGGCCAGCACCTCGGGCTGCTTCGGGTTGGGGGAGTAGCCCGAGAAGAGGACGTAGTCGACGCCCTGCTCGTCGAGCAGCCGCTTGACCGGCGACGACTGGAAGCTGCGGCCGCCGACGACCATCGGACGGCTCGACTGGGCCTCGGCCAGCAGCGCAGGGATGCGCTCCAGCGCTCCCGGCTCGGAGAGGATGGGCTGCTCGTCGAAGTCGCGCAGGCGCAAGGCCTTGGAGTGCACCGCAAGGTCCTCGAGCGTGTCGATCTCGTTGACGAAGTCGTTCGCGTAGGACCAGGCCCGGATGTCGACGTCGCGGGCGATCTCGTTCAGCGCGTTCTCCGCGTAGACGCCGGTGTTGCCGGCCTCCACGAAGTCGTTCACGCGGTCGAGCCACGCGGCGATGGCCGCCCGGCTCAGCTTGTACATCGGCTGGAAGGCGATGCAGTCGGCGTCGTGGATGGTGACGGAGACCTCGGTGATGAGGTCGCCGTCGACGCGCGCCTTGAAGTCCTTCTCGGGCTGCGGAAGCTCCGCGTTCACGGCGCCGAGGTTCGGGCGCGGGTCGGCGAGGATGCCGTCCAGCGCGCCCCGGTTGAAGCCCAGATCCCCGTGGAGCATCAAGACGTCGTCGTCGAGGAGTTCGCGCGCCAAGTGCATCGAGTAGATGTAGTTGGTCTTGTCGTACACCTCGTTCGCGACGAATGAGGTCTCCAGCGCGGGGAACTCGGCGGCGACGCCGCGGAGCTGCTCCACGTGCGGGCCGGTCGTGACGACGACCTCCGTGATGCCGGCCGCGGCCAGAAGCCGCAGCTGGCGCCCGAAGATGGTCTCCCCGTTCGAGAGGACCGCCATCGACTTGTGGTTGTCGCGCGTGAAGTCCCCCATGCGGTTGCCCACACCGGAGTTGAAGATCAGAGCTTTCAAGAGCGAGTCCCTTCGAACTCCTTGATCATGTCGACCTTGTTGGCCGACGGGGAGACCGTCGGGCGGCCGAGGTCGGGGCGCGAACCCTGAACGGTCTCGATCACCAGCGCGGACCGCGGCGTGGCCGCGACCCGGGCCACGGCGTCGGCGATATCCGCGCCCTCGGTGACCAGCTCGACGTGCTCGAAGCCGGACCCCTTGAGGATGGCCGGGATGTCGATGTCGAACGCGACGGTGGGCTGGCCGCCCACCGACTCGTGCGCCCCGTTGTTGATCAGGATGTAGCGGTAGTTGTCCCGCGCGCGCTGCGCGATGACAGGCGCCGACCCCATGTGCATGAGGAAGCCGCCGTCGCCGTCGACGCAGTAGACGAGCTCCTCGGTGCCGAGGCAGGCGCCCATGGCGATCGACGAGCTGTGCCCCATGCCGCCGACGGTGAGGAAGTCGTGCGCGTGGCCCTCGCCGCGCTTCTCGCGCAGCTCGAACACCTCGCGCGACGTCTTTCCGGTCGTCGACACGATGAACGCCCCCGGGCCGACCGCCTCGAGGACCGCCTCCAGGGCGTCCTCGCGCGTCAGCGTCAGGCCGGGCTTGTCCTGCAGCGGGAAGGCGTACTTGCTGAAGGCGCCCTTGCGGACGAGCAGCGCCACGGGCGCGTTTGTCTGCTTCATGGTCGCGAGCGCGTCGTCGATCTGTGCTTGCCAGTTCTCGGGGTCGACGACCTGGTACGGCACCTCCATCGCGTCCAGCATCGCGGTGGTCAGGCGGCCCTGGGCGACGTGCTGCGGCTCGTCCTTCACTCCCGGCTCGCCGCGCCAGCCGATGATCAGCAGCATCGGGACGCTGTAGACGTCGGGGTGCGCCAGCGAAAGCACCGGGTTGACGATGTTACCCAGGCCCGAGTTCTGCAGGTACACGGCGGCGTACTTGCCGGTGGAGACGTGGTAGCCGCAGGCAAGGCCGACGGCGTTGCCCTCGTTCGCGGCGACGATGTTCGCCTCACGAGGCGTCTTGTCGTAGATGCAGGCGCAGAGATCCTGCAGCAGCGAGTCCGGCACACCGGTGAACAGCTCGACGCCGGAGGCAACCAGGTGGTCGTAGAAGGCGGTGGTATCGATGGCGCTCATTCGGGAATCAGCCTCAGGACTTCCTTGATGGACATGATCTGGTCGTCGACCTCCTTGCTGCGGCCCGCGTCCAGGATCTTCTGGGCGGTGTCGAGCATGGCCGGGTAGGCGCTGCGCAGCAGGTGATTGGCGTGGATGATGACGTTGGCGCCGATCTCGTTCAGCTCCTCCTCGTACAGGTGGTTGTACGAGGTGGGGACCATCACGACGGGGATGTCGGCGCTGTACTCGCGGAAGCGGCGCATGAACTCGCGGATCTCCTCGCCGTCCTTGTGGCGGGAGTGGATCATGATGCCGTCGGCGCCGGCCTCGATGTAGACCTTCGCGCGCTCGATGGCGTCGTCGATGCCCATGCCGGCGATGAGGCTCTCCAGGCGGGCGATGATCATGAAGTCGCGCGTCACCTGGGCCTGCTTGCCGGCGTTGATCTTCTCGGCGAAGGCCTGCGGGTCGTCGAGGACCTGGACAGCGTCGGTGCCGAACAGCGAGTTCTGCTTGAGACCCGTCTTGTCCTCGATGATCACGGCCGAGACGCCCGCGCGCTCGAGGGTCTTGACGGTGTACTTGAAGTGCTCGATGCGGCCGCCGGTGTCGCCGTCGACGATGATCGGCTTGGTGGAGACCTCCATGATCTCGTCGATGGTCTCCATGCGGCTTGACCAGTCGACCAGCTCGATGTCGGGCTTGCCCTTGAAGGACGAGTCGCAGAGGCTGCTGACCCAGAACGCGTCGTACTCGCGCACGCTCATCGTCTTCTCGTCGACCGACTTCACGTTCTCGACGATCAGCGCGGACAGGCCGTTGGAGACCTCCATCGCGCGGATGTAGGGGCGAAGCGACAGCAGACGGCGCAGCTTGGCGCGGCGCAGCTCGGTGGTGTTGACGATCGGGCGCATGGCCTTCTCGATGTCGGAGCCGGAGACGCCGTCGGTGTAGGGCACCTCGACGAGCTCGCCGCCATACTCGGCGAGGATCCGCACGACCTCGTCGCGCACCATCGACTGCGTGCCGGAGCGCCAGTCGTCGCCGTGGACCACATAGTCGGGCTTCAGCTCGCGCAGGTTCTCGGCATACGACAGCGACGTCTGCGGGACCACGTTCTTGACCTCGGCGAGGTGCTCGACGAGGGCCTTGCGGGACTCCCAGTCGACGATCGGGAGCCGCTTGTAGGTCGCGATGCTCTCGTCGGTGAGGAGACCGACGGTGACGTCGCCGAGCTTGGCCGCGGCGTCGATGATGTTCAGGTGACCCTTATGCAGGATGTCGGATGAAATGGCGATGTACACCGTCTTGTTGGCTGACACGGGGTCCTTCTCTGTGTGCGCACCGACGCCGTGACGGCCTTACCGATGCATAAGCGGGCGGCGCAGCAACAATCGTCGGGTGACCGTTGACTAATTCGGAATCTTAGCCGTATGGCGGGCTCGAGTCGTCATCGACCAGCTCGGCGCGGTCGCCGTCGGCCGCGTACGCCGCCAGGAGCCGTCGCGAGCGGCGTTGCCGGAGACACCGGTAAGGTTGCCGTGAGCAACCGATGGGAGGACTGATGAAGAAGGTCATGCTCGTCTATGGGACTCGTCCCGAAGCCGTCAAGGTGGCCCCGCTGATCAAGGCACTCGAGAACTCAGATGTCCTTGCGCCGATCGTGGTGAGCACTGGCCAGCATCGCGACATGCTTGCTCCCATCAACGAATGGTTCGGGATCGTCCCGGACCTCGATCTGGACGTGTTCGCACCTGGAGCCACGCTCACAGAGCTTTCCGCGCGAATCCTTCAGGGTCTCCCCGAGGTTCTGACGCGGTACAACCCGGATGCGGTGGTGGTACAGGGCGACACGACGACGGTGGCGATCGCGGCGATCGCGTGCTTCTACCACCATGTGCCCGTCGTGCATCTCGAAGCCGGGCTGCGCTCCGGAGATATCCTCTCACCCTTTCCCGAGGAGGCTAACCGTAGGCTCACCGGCCAGGTTGCGGCTCTTCACCTCGCGCCTACGCCGCTGGCGC
>CAYVWO010000018.1:250-7061 GCA_964455495.1 uncultured Tessaracoccus sp. | reverse complement strand
TCCGAGAGATGGTCGATCCTGCCAACATCGCGGTGGTGGGCAACACCGTCACCGACGCCTTGGCCTGGTCGGCGCAGCGAGAGGCGTCCTTCTCGGACGAGCGCCTCGTGGAGGCCGAGCGGTCGGGCCGACCGATGGTGCTGCTCACAGCGCACCGGCGCGAAAACCTGGGCGCTCCGATGACCCGCATCGCCGCAGCCGTTGCCGCGCTGGCAGCCCGTCTACCCGAGTACTGCTTTGTCTTCCCCGCGCACAAGAACCCCAAGGTCCGCGACTCCATCGTGCCGACGATTGACGCGTTCGACAACGTCATCGTGTGCGAGCCGCTCAACTACCCGGAGTTCGTGCACGCGCAACAATGGGCCGAGGTGATTCTGACGGACTCCGGGGGGGTTCAGGAGGAGGCGCCCAGCCTTGGCAAACCGGTCCTGGTGCTACGCGAGAACACTGAACGTCCGGAGGCGGTGCACGCAGGCACTGTCCGGCTGATCGGCACACAGACCGCCGACATCGTCGCGGAGACGATGCGGCTGATCGAGGATCGCGCCGCCCATGACGCGATGGCAGAGGCCGTCAACCCCTACGGTGACGGCCACGCCGCCGATCGCTCCGTCGCCGCGATCGCAAGCCTGCTGGGCGTCGGCGAGCGCCTCCCGGAGTTCGCGGGCTGAGCCGAGGGCTCAGCGCCAGATGCCCTTGGTGTCGACGACCCGGGTGCCCGCCACGCGCTCGGCGGGAATGATCTTGAACACGTCATGATCAACCAATGTGACCACGACGTCGGCCTCTTCGATGGCGTCGTCGAGGTCCGCGAGGGCCACGTTGTTCAGGCTGCCGAGGGAGGCAGGCAGCCGCTCGATGTGGGGATCCACGGCCAATACCATCGTCTCGGGGTGCTCGACGGCGTAGTTGTGCACGATCTGAACCGCGGGAGACTCGCGGAGGTCGTCGATGTTCGGCTTGAAGGCGAGGCCCAGCATGGCGATGACCGGCCTCGCGGTGTCTCCGATCGCAGCCGTGATCTTGCTCTCCACGTATCTAGGCTTGGCGTCGTTGACCTCACGGGCGGTCCTGATGAGGCGCGTGGTCGTCGGCGCGGCCGCCACGATGAACCAGGGATCCACAGCGATGCAATGGCCACCCACGCCCGGCCCGGGCTGGAGGATGTTGACCCTCGGGTGGTGGTTCGCCAGGTCGATGAGTTCCCAGACATCCACCCCCGACTCGTCAGCGACGATCG
The DNA here is from genome assembly GCA_964455495.1 of uncultured Tessaracoccus sp. GTDB lineage: Bacteria > Actinomycetota > Actinomycetes > Propionibacteriales > Propionibacteriaceae > Arachnia. Next base: position 5,821 of record CAYVWO010000018.1, on the reverse strand, counting down.
AGAGCTCGTTTGCGAATGCGATGTTGACGTCCCGGAAGGAGTTCTCGACCAGCTTGGCCAACTCCGCGGTGATGGCGGTTGTCACGAGCACCTCGCCCCGGCAGAACACCCGATAGAGGTCCTTCGCGGCCTCTGCGGCCTCCGGCGTGAGCCCGCCGACGATGCGGTCGTTCTCGACGAGCTCGATCATCACCCTTCCGGGCAGGACCCGCTCGGGGCAGTGCGCGAACTTGAGGTCGTCCTCTGTTAGGTCGGGGCGCTCGCCGAGGATAGCGGAGGCCATGAACTGGGTTGCTCCCGGGGGTGAGGTCGACTCGAGGATGACGAGTTCGCCGCCCCTCAGGTGCGGGGCGAGAGCGTGCGCGGCAGCCTCGATGTAGCTCAGGTCGGCCAACTTGTCGTCCGTGAACGGCGTGGGGACCGCGATGATGTGCGCATCGGCGGCTCCCGGCGTCAGAGCGGCGGTCAACCGCCCGGCATCGATGTTGCGCGTCACGAAGCCGGCGAGGTCGGGCTCGACGAACGGCACCCGACCGGCGTTGACCGCCTCGACCGTGCGGGGGTTCACGTCCACCCCGCGGACCTGGAGGCCGCTGTCGGCGAGGATCGCGGCGGTGGGGAGCCCGATGTAGCCGAGGCCGATCACGCAAACCGAGGAGATCATGGGTTTACCCTTTCGATGGAACGAGTGGAGGAGCGAGGTGGCGCAATATCTGCGCCAGCGTAAGTTGGATGCCTGAGACGTGCTCGACGGGCGTGCGATACGCGATGCCCTCGACGGAATCTAAGGGGGAGCCCTCTTCCAGGATGCCCCAGACGGGTGTGCTACTGCCCTTGTAGTCGCTCCACTTCGACGGGAGGAACGGGTTCGTTCCTCCGAACGGTGTAACGGCGTCATTGAGCAGCAGAACATCCATTCGATCCGCGAGATTCAGGAACTCGAGATAGTCCCGGTAGTGGTTTACGCTCACGGAATCGGCGATATCCCTCTCCCGCACCAGGTCGGCGACTCCATCCGGCTCCGCGGTGAATACGTGGAGGAGCACGCGCCCGCGCATGTGCTCGGGAAGGCCGGCGAGCGCGTCGACGACGAGTCCCACACCACGATTGGGATAGAACCGCCCGAAGTACCCGATGTTGACCTTGTCAGGAGACAACGGGTAGTCGCTCGTGATCATGGAGTAGAACTCGCGCGGCAGCGTCGGATGGGGTGAGACGACGGCCCGCTCGGCGGCCCGTGCCGCGAGGGCGGGATCGTGGCAGTGGCCCAGCATGAAGTCGCGCTGAATCGGATTGGTGAACATGATCGTGTCGGCGAAAGCGAAGGTGAGTGCTTCGCACCACTCGAAGAGGTTGTTGCCGTCAGGGGCGCTGTACCCTGCGCGCGCGAGCTGGTCGCGCCATGCCCGAAGCTGAACCCGGTCGTCGAGCGGGGCGACGCGCACCACGCCGGCGGCGTCGTGCGAGAGAGGATCCGAGAACTCCGCGACCCACGGGAGCTCCGGGCTCGCCGCCTTGATCCTTGCGCTGAGGATGTGAGAGGCGGCGAACTGCGCGCGGCTGTAGAGTTTCGCGTAGGCGCCGCGCTCGGACGTCCAGCGCTGATAGGTGCGCAGCCCGACCTCCGTGTACGTGGAGATCGACTTCCAGCTGGCAAAACCATACGGGGTATTGAGGGCCACGTAGCGGTCGACGAGCGTGCCGCCGATCCTGGTCAAGGTGTCATCGGTGTGACGCCGGAAGTCCATCGCCTGCGCGATGACGTCCACCCGCTCATTGGCAACGAGAACGCGCTTGGCGGCGATGACGCCGGAGGTGTCGCTGTAGGGAGGGAAACAATAGGACACAACGAGTGTTCCTGTTGGCGTCAGCGGACCGGCCACATACTCTCCTCCGACGGACGCGTCATCTCGGGAATGATATCACCCAGGGGGAACCGCTCTCGCGTCGCCAGGCGAGCGGCGTCGGCCGACGCCTCCCACGCCTGGCGCTCCCCGTGTGCCAGGATCCGCTCCGCGGCCTCCTCGGGGGAGTCAACGACCCAGTCAGGCGGGAACAGGTCGGCAGTCCCATCGACGGCGCGGTAGACGGGCCAGTTCCGGATCACGGGGACAGCGTGCGCGGCGACGATCCGGAGAGTGTCGGCTGGGAACGACTCGCGCAGGCTTGAGTTCACGGCGAATCCGACATCGGCCAGGTGCTTCGGCAGGTGGTCAGTTTGCCCGACGTAGTCGATCCCGTCAGCGAGTTCGAGAGAGCGCGCGCGGAAAGTTGCCGCGTACTGGGCGTCGGTGGGGCGATCGGGCTTGACGGGAAAGTCGGCTCCGATCAGTTTCAGTCGCCACAGGGGGTCGTGAGCGCGGAGGATGGCGAGCACCTCCAGCGCCCACAGGGGATCCTTGTCGGGCTCCGCCCAGTTCACGATGCCGAGCGTCCGCGGTGCCGTCGCGGTCGACGGCAGGTCGAGCCCATCGAAGGCCAGTCCGCCGGAGAGGACAAGGGCCGACACGTGACCGATGCGATCGCCAAGGACGTTCTCGACGGTGCGCCGGACGTGCTCGGCTGGGTAGACGACGTCTGTGACGCGGGACCAATCGATCAGCAGCTGCCACAGGCAGCAGTCGTCGGTGTCGCCGAACCGGATGATAAGGCGTGTTCCGTCCATGACCAGCCTCGATGCCTGCACTGCTGTCGCGTCTGCACCGAGGACGACGACCGTGTCCGTGGTCTCGAGTATCCTCCGGGTCTCCCAGCCGATGACGCGCGGAACGCCTAAACCTTGAGTGACGCAGTCGCGGATAAGCGTCGGTCGGATGGTCCTTTTGGTCGCGCCGAGACCCAGCGCCGCGAGATCGAGAGGATAACCCTCCGGGTCGCGCATCGGCGGCTCGCCGGCGGCCAGGCCGAGCCACAGCGTCGCCGATCGTTCGAGCCGCCGCTCCGGGTCGGGCTTGATCCCGGCCGTGGGCGCCTCCAGAAGACGCCAAGCGGATGAGTGCCGTAATGCGGAGAGCACCCGTTCGGGGGCTTGGAGGAGCAGGGGGGACAGGCTCGCAGTGCTCAGCTCGTGAGCGAAGACCAGCTCCGACGCAATAGTAAGGAGGAAGACGGCGCGGTCGGCGTCGCCCTCCCCGAGCGCCACCGTGGCGGCATCGCATGCGGCCATGAGATCCTTGATGGTCTGGTCCACCTGGACCTTGTCTGGCCTGGCCAGCGCGTCGACGATCCGAAGACCGTCGGAGTCCATGTTGTCCGGGAAATGGGCGCGCGCCGCCCCCGCTACCGCGCGTGAGTCGCTGAGATGCCCGTTGCGGTGCAGCCGCCACGCGGTAAGCGCCCACACAGCCACGGGAGGGACGCTCTCGTCCCCGCGGGGGAGTTTTCCGAGCCGTTTCGCAGAGCGGCTGATCGCGGAGGCCTGAGCGGCGGTCAGGGCAGTCCGCCGGATGGCGCACTCCAGGACCAGACGGTGAACGGTGGAGGATGGCAGGGGTTCCTTGCCCGTCAGCGTGGCCCACTGCCTCGGCTTATCGTCGGCTGCGATGAGTTCGCCCCGCCGGGCGTAGTCACGGGCGGTGGGATCTCCAAACCGGGCGATGCGGAGCAGGGTGGATGTCGGGAGAGCGTGCAGGGCGATCTTTCGGGTGATGCGACGGGCGAGCACCCACAGCGTCCGTACTCGGAGCCCTCTAGGCCTGCCGTCCGCCGCGGGAACGGGAGGCCGGGCGCTGAAGGCCGAGACGCGGCGGTTGGAAAGCGCGGCGTTTCGCTTGGTCAGCGTGCCCTCGGTGAAGACGAGTCTCACCTTCATGCCGCAGCCGGCGAGGAACTCGAGCTGCCGGTCGAGCCGATTCAGCTCGGCGGTCGTCCCGGCCGCGACCACCAGTCTTTTCCGGGACTGAGCGGCCCGACGCCGGTAGATCTCCTCGTATTCCGGACGATTCGTGCGGTTCCTGATAGTCAGGCCAGCTACTTCGGCCAGCGCGACGGCTGTAAGCACCTCAGCCCGCTCATCGGGATGCGTTTCGAGGTACCTCGTGATGTGGGCCGCCTGGCCTGAGACGAGGCGGTTCGTGAGAGGCGTGCGCGCCTTGGGGTCGCGTTGGTCGCCGCGAACCAGCGCCGTGATCACGGCGAGCCGCTGCGTGACGGCGAAATCGAAGTCGGGTTCCGCGCGGGATATCGACGACGGGGTTAGGCGCCGGTAGTAGAGGGCGCCGTTGTCGAATGGGGCGAGGGCGTATCGGGCGAAGCGACGCGAGAACGAAGCCAGGAGCGTGCCGTTGAACGCGACGTCCTCCCCGCTACGCAGCGCCGGATCGAAGCGGTGCCGCGAGACCCACGCCCCGGGCCAAAGCTTGCCTACGGTCATCGCCGACAACGCCGAGGCGTCGACAAAGCTATCGGATGCGGCCGCGAGCTGCCGCATCACTGCGGTTTTGGAGTTGACGGCCCCGTCAGACGTTACGTCCACCACACCGGCGGCGGGCACCTGCACGCCGTCCGCGGCAGCGAGCAACTCGGCGAGATAGTTGTTCGAGACCCAGTCGTCGGCATCCACGAAGGTCACGTGCTCGCCGATGGCGCCGTCGAGGCCAAGATTGCGAGCGGCGCCGGCGGACTTGGCGTCGGAGTGGAGGAAGAGAACCCGGTGGGCGGGGTGGCTCTCGGCGAGCATCCGAGCTTTGGCATATCCACCGTCGTCGGCCCCGTTGAAGACGAGGAGAACCTCGAAGAGCTCCGGCGCGAGCGTCTGGCGTAGCAGAGACGAAAGGCAGGCCTCAATGGTGTGCGCAGCCTGATGTACCGGAACGATAACCGACACTGCGACCCGAGCGGGAGGGGCGGGTGCGGCGATTGCTTCGGCCGGCTGAAACGTCACGCTCGGTGACTTTACCTGCTTGCGTACCGAGACAGAAGCTGCCGTTCGCGGTCTCCGCCGGTCGACTGGCCTCGCGCGGGTGCCCTTGCCCCCGCCTGGTTCCGCTCGCTGCGGGGCCTACCGGATCGAGCTAAGATCGGACCGGCTGCTTGAACCGACTCCAGGAGGAACCCGCCATGCGACTTCGCAGGTCCGCGATGTTGATGGTTCTGGTCGGCGGGGTCGTCGTTTTGTTCGTGCTCGTCGCCACAGGGATCAGTGTCGCTACGGGGTCATGGCTCGGCGGAGGACTCGTCGGCATCGGCTCCGCGCTGGGACTGGGCGTCGTCGGAGTCGCGGTGTCCCGGGTCAACGACAGACTGGGAGAGATCCGCGCCAGTCAGCGCCGCGCAGCGGCACAGGACAGGAAGCGTTCGGCAGCCGAGGTGACCGGCAAGGACCGAGGCCAATCCGCCGCCAAGGATTCGGCGAGGAGACCGAAGGCAGACCCCGGACTCGTCGCTATGAAGGAGCTGATTGCCCTCCAGAAGACCCCGGTCGGGCCGGGCGCTCTGGCAGATGGGGGTCGGCGGCGATTCCCGATCGCCGAACTCGACCTCGACGAGTGGAAGGCCACGCGGGTGACGGGAACGCGCCCCCGCCTCACCGTGGGGGCGCCATCCTGGGGGGCGGGCCCTCTGCTCAATCCG
>CAYVWO010000018.1:0-228 GCA_964455495.1 uncultured Tessaracoccus sp. | reverse complement strand
TGCCGACGAGTTCACCTACCAGTCCTTCGCGCCGGAGTTCGAGGTCCATCGCCTCACACCCGGTAACTGGCGCGAGACCTTCGAACGCGTTCAACCCGCCCTCTTCTTCTGCGAGAGCGCGTGGTCGGGGGGAACGCCGCCGGAGCGGCCGTGGGCTGGCCAGATCTACGCGACCATGGCATGGCCGGAGGAGCGTCGGCGGCACCTACTCGAGATCCTGGCTCACTG
>CAYVWO010000017.1:14643-17274 GCA_964455495.1 uncultured Tessaracoccus sp. | reverse complement strand
CGCGAGCGGGCTGGGCGGCGACGACAACCAGGACCGGATCCCGCTCACCGAGACCGAGGCCGTCGTCGGCCACGCCGTGCGCGCCAACTACCTCTACGCCGGGCTCGCCGACCTGCTTCTCGAGGACGACGACCCGGAGCTGGCCGCCCGTCTGGACCGCCTGTGGACGGACGTGGCGACCTCGAAGGTCTACCTCACCGGCGGGCACGGCGCGTTGTACGACGGCGCATCGCCCGACGGCTTCCCGTGGCAGGACCAGATCACCAAGGTCCATCAATCCTACGGCCGCCCCTACCAATTGCCGCAGACCACCGCACACAACGAGACCTGCGCCACCATCGGCAACATCCTCTGGGCGTGGCGGATGCTGCTGCGCACCGGCGACGCCCGGTTCGCCGACGCGATCGACGTCGCCGTCACCAACACCCTGCTCGCCAGCATCGGCCTCGACGGCGCCAGCTACTTCTACACCAACCCCCTGCGCCAGGTCCGCGACCTCCCCTTCCCGCTGCGGCGCGCCGGCGACACCGCCCTGGACCCGGTGCCCGCGCCCCCGCCGTCGGACGAGCGGCTGCGGCAGCGCTACCTCAGCTGCTTCTGCTGCCCCCCGAACATCGCCCGCACGCTGGCCCGGCTGCCCGAGCTCTGCTGGTCGGCCACGGCCGACGGCGTCCTCGTCCACCAGTTCGCCGCCGGATCGGTGAGGGTCGACACCCCGTCGGGGCGGCTCGGGATCGAGCAGCGCACCGACTACCCCCGCGAGGGTCGCGTCACCCTCGTCATCACCGACGCGCCCGACGGCGACGCGTCGATCGGCGTGCGGATCCCGGGCTGGGCGGCCGGCGCGGCGCTCACCGTCGCCGGCCAGGACAGCCCCGCCGAGCCCGGGACGTACGCCCGGGTCTCCCGGCGGTGGCGGGTCGGCGACACCGTCGAGCTCGACCTGCCGATGCGGGTCCGGCGGCTGGCCGCCCACCACCTCGTCGAGGAGGCCACCAACCAGGTGGCGCTGCAGCGCGGCCCGGTGGTCTACTGCCTGGAGCATCACGACCTCGACGGCGCCCGCCCGGCCGAGATCCTCCTCCCCCGCCGCGCCGAGTTCGCCGAGCGACGCATGGACATCGCCGGCACGGAGGTGGTCGCCCTGGACGCGGAGGTGCTGCGCCGGCCCGCGCAGGACGAGCTCTACGCGGAGCTGTCCGACGCCGACCCCTCCCCCGTGGCGGCCACGTTCATCCCCTACCACGCCTGGGCCAACCGCGGCCCGTCAGAGATGACCGTGTGGCTGCCGCTGCACTGGTGAAGGAGAGACCCATGACCGACCAGGTGACCGCGACCTACTGGGTGGAGTCTGCCCTGCCGCTGCAGCAGGCCGCCGAGCAGATGGCGGGCGAGCAGTCCACCGGCACGTTCATCCGCGTCGCCCGCGAGACGGACGAGCTGCGTGCCCGCTTCGCCGCGCAGGTGGTCTCCGTCGACGAGCGCGAGCCCAGCGGCCGCCGGCCCCTGCCCGGCGCGAAGGGGGACCCGGCCGCCATCCGCGGCGGCGTCGTGCGGCTGGCGTTCCCGCTGGACAACTTCGGCCCCTCCATCCCCAACCTCCAGGCCGCGGTGGCGGGCAACCTGTTCGAGATGCGCGACTTCGCGTCGATCAAGCTGATGGACCTGGACCTCCCCCAGCCGTTCGCCGACCGCTACCCGGGGCCCGCGTTCGGGCTGGCCGGCACGCGCCGCCTCATGGGCCGCGACACCGGCGTGATGATCGGCACCATCGTCAAGCCGAGCATCGGGCTCAGCCCCGAGGAACTCGCCGAGGTGGTGGGCGAGCTCGTCGAGGCCGGCATCGACTTCATCAAGGACGACGAACTGCAGGCCAACGGGCCCCACTCGCCGCTGGAGGCGCGGGTCGCGGCGGTGATGCCCGTCCTCAGGGCCCACGCCGAGCGCACCGGGCGGATGCCGCTGTACGCGTTCAACATCACCGACGACCTGGACACCATGCGCCGCAACCACGACGTCGTGCTCGCCGCGGGCGGGAACTGCGTCATGGCCTGCATCAACATGGTGGGCCTGGCGGGCGTCGAATGGCTGCGTCGGCACAGCCAACTCCCGATCCACGGGCACCGCGCGATGTTCGGAGCGGTGTCGCGGTCGCCGCAGGTGGGCATCCACTTCCGGGCCTGGCAGAAGCTCGCCCGGCTCGTCGGCGTGGACCACCTCCACACCAACGGCCTGCACAACAAGTTCTACGAGTCCGACGAGGAGGTGCTCGCCGCCATCGCCGCCGTGCGGGAGCCGCTGCTGGGCGGCTACGGCGTGGTGCCGGTGCTGTCCTCGGGCCAGTGGGCCGGGCTGGCGCACGAGACGTACGCCGCCGTCGGCACCACCGACCTGCTCACGTTGGCCGGAGGCGGGATCCACGGCCACCCCGACGGTGTCGCGGCCGGCGTGGCCAGCATGCGCGAGGCGTGGGACGCGGCCGAGCGGGGCGAGCCGCTGGCCGACCGGGCCGCCCGGGTGCTGGCGCTGCAGCGGGCGATGGAGACGTTCGGACGATGACGACGGCTGTCGGGTTCTACGCCGTCACCGAGGAGCACCTGGCGGCCGCCGGGGAGCTCATCCTCGGCGCGC
>CAYVWO010000017.1:0-14633 GCA_964455495.1 uncultured Tessaracoccus sp. | reverse complement strand
GTGTTCCTCGCCCGGCAGACGGACCTGCCGGTCCGGTCGATGGCGTTCACGTCCTACGGCGACGGATCTGCGCTGCCCGGCGACCCCGGCCTCACGGTGCTCGACGCCGTCACCGAGGAGCACCTGGCGGCCGCCGGGGAGCTCATCCTCGGCGCGCCCGGCGCCTTCGCGATCGGCTCCGGCGGCCTCAGCCGGGCCGTCGGCCTCCACCTGGGCGGGGCGGCCGCCGCGCTGCCGTCGGGCGGCCCGGCCCCGGACGGCGTCCTGGTGGTCTCCGGCAGCCGGTCGGCGCAGACCGGGCGCCAGATCGACGCGGCCCGTGAGGCCGACTGGCCGGTGCGCGCGCTCGGCGTCGACGACCTCGCCGATCCGGCCCCCGTCACCGCCTGGGCGCGCGACCATCTCCGCGGCCACGGGCGCGCGGTCGTCCCCTCCCGTGACCTGCCGGACGCGCCCGGTCTGCTGCCCCGGCTCGCCGAGCTGTACACCGCCCTCACGCGCGCGGCCCGGGAGGACCGGGACCCGACGGTGATCGTGTGCGGCGGCGACACCTCCAGCCGGATGCTGCGCCTCATGGGCGCCGAGAGCCTGAAGATCGACCGGCACCTCACCGGCAACGTCGTCGTCTCCCGCCTCGCCGCCCCGGGCGCGTGGCCCAACGGCCTGCGCGTCCTCCTCAAGGGCGGCCAGGTGGGCCCCGTCGACCTGTTCGCCCGCACGCTCACCTCACCCGACAGATCGGAGCTCCCATGACCCGCGTGGCCTTCCTGCACACCGGCGCCGTCGTCATCCCCGTCACCGCCGCGCTCGCCGCCCGCTACCTGCCAGGCGTCGAGGTGCTGAACCTGCTCGACGACCGGATCGTCGCCGACCTCGGCGCGGGCGGCGCCGCCGCCGACTCGGTCCGGGGACGCCTCACACACCTGGCCGCCGACGCGCGGGAGGCCGGCGCCGACGCGGTGATGCTCACCTGCTCGTCGATCTCCGGCTTCGCCGCCGAGGTGTCCGACGCCGCCGGGATCCCGGTGCTGCGCATCGACGAGGCCATGGCGGACCGGGCGGTGGCGACGGGGTCGCGGATCTCGGTCATCGCGACCCTGCCCACCACGCTCGCCCCCACCGTCCGGCTCATCCAGGAGCGCGCGGAGCTCGCCGGGGTGAGCACCGAGCTGTCCGAGATCCTCGTCGCGGGCGCCTTCGACGCGGTGGTCTCCGGGGACCGGGACCGGCACGACGCGCTCGTCGCGGGCGCCATCGACGCGGCCGCACCCGATTCGGACGTCATCGTGCTGGCGCAGGCCTCGATTGCCGGCGCGGCCGACCGGGTCACCGTCGACGTCCCCGTCCTCACCTCCCCGGAGCTGGGCATCGCCCGGCTCGCCGCCCACCTCTCCTGAAAGGCCCGTCGGATGCCCGCGGTCGTCTCCCATCTTCACACCCAGTTCCCTGCCGGTCTGCTCGGCGTCCCCCTCGAGGAGATCGCCCTCACCTGGCGCGCCACGGCCGAGGCCACCGCCCACCAGATCCGGGTCCGCGCCCCCGGCGGCGAGTGGGCGGAGGGCCCGGTCGCGGTGGGGCCGGGCGGCATCGGCGTCCCGGCCCCGGGCGGGCCGCTGACGGCCAGGGAGGTGCGCCAGTACGCGGTGCGCGTCGACGACGGCGACGGCTGGGGCCCATGGTCCGAGCCGGTCACCGTCGAGGCCGGGGTGCCCGGCCCGGCCCTCGAGGCCCGGCTCATCGGCATCCCGTCCGAGACCGCAGGCCCGGCGTCGCACCTGCGCACCGAGTTCGACGCCCCCGCCGGTCTCACGCGGGCGGTGCTGCGGATCTCGGGGCACGGCGTGCACGAGTGCCTCATCAACGGCCGGCGCACCGACGACGAGCACCTGGCGCCGGGCTGGACCGCGCACCAGGCCCGCACCGTCATCGCCACCCACGACGTGACCGCCCTCGTCGGGCCGGGGCGCAACGCGATCGGGGTCGTGGTGGCCGACGGCTGGTTCCGCGGCCGGATCGGCTGGACCGGCAGGACCGATCTGTACGGCTCCGACCTGGGGGTTCTCGTCCAGCTGGAGCTGGAGCTCGCCGACGGCGGCCGCCGGATCGTCGCGAGCGACGCCTCGTGGCGGGGCGGATTCGGGGCCGTCCGCAGCGCGGGCATCTACGACGGCACCGCCACGGACCTCCGGCTGGCGGCCACGGGCTTCGCCGAGGTCGGCTTCGACGACTCGGCCTGGGCGCCGTGCCAGGAGTGGACGGCGGACCTGTCGACCTTCGAGCCGCGCCGCGCCCAGCCCATCCGCACCATCGCGGAGCTGCCAATGACCGTCGAGCAGCGGGCCGACCTCCTCGTGCTGGACTCCGGGCAGAACCTCTCGGGTTGGGTGCGGCTGGAGGTCGACGGCGCGCCCGGCACCGTGGTCACCATCCGGCACGCCGAGATCCTGGAGCCGTCGGGCGCCCTGCACACCGCCGCGCTGCGCACGGCCAAGGCCACCGACACCTACGTCCTCAGCGGCGGCCGGCAGGTCCTCGAGCCCGCCTTCACCTTCCACGGCTTCCGCTACGCCGACGTCGTCACCGACGCCACGGTGCTCTCTGCGACGGCGATCGCGATCAGCAGCGACCTGCCGACGCGGTCGTCGTTCTCGTGCAGCCACGAGGCCCTCAACCGGTTCCACAGCAACGTGGTGTGGTCCTTGCGCGGCAACTTCCTGTCCGTGCCGACCGACTGCCCGCAGCGCGACGAGCGCCTGGGCTGGACCGGCGACGCGCAGGCGTTCGCCGCGACCGCCAGCACCCTGGTGGACGCCCGGGCCTTCTGGCTGTCCTGGCTGCGTGACCTCGAGCTCGACCAGGCCGACGACGGCGCCGTCGCCTCCGTGGTGCCCAACATCGTCGGCCCGGAGGACCTGGTGTTCGGCTCGGGGCCGGTCGAGTCGATGGGCCGGGCCGGGTGGGCCGACGCCGCGGTCATCGTGCCGTGGGCCGTGTACGAGGCCACCGGTGACCCGCTCGCGCTGCGCCGGCAGCTGTCCAGCATGCGCCGCTGGGTGGACCACCTTCGCCGCCGCGCCGGCGACGGCCTGCTGCTGCCTCACGAGCCCTTCCAGTACGGCGACTGGCTGGACCCCGACGCGCCGGGCGACCGGCCGTGGGAGGCCAAGACCTCGCCCGACTTCGTCGCCAACGCCTTCTACGTCCACTCGGCCCGTCTACTGGCCCGCGCCGAGGCACTGGTGGGCGACCGTGACCGGGGCACCGAGCTGACGGCTCTGGCCGACGAAGTGGCGGCCGAGACCTGGCGGGTCTACGGCGCCGACGCGGCGCGCACCCAGACCGGCGCCGCGCTCGCGCTCGAGTTCCGGCTCTGCCCGGAGGGCGAGCGGGCGAGTGTCGCGGCGGCGCTCGCCGAAGACGTGGACCGCACCGCCGGCCGCATCCAGACCGGCTTCCTCGGCACGCCGCTGGTGCTGTTCGCCCTGTCCAACGCGGGGCACGTCGACCAGGCGTACCGGATGCTGCTGCGGCGCGAGACACCGTCGTGGCTCTACCAGGTGGATCGCGGCGCGACGACGGTGTGGGAGCGCTGGGACGCGATCAGGTCGGACGGCTCGATCCACGGCGGCGACATGGACATCGCCGACGGTGGCTCGATGCTGTCGTTCAACCACTACGCCTACGGCGCGATGATCGACTGGGTGTACCGGACGGTCGCCGGCCTGGCCCCGGATCCCGGTGCGCCCGGCTACCGGCGCGTAGTCGTCGGGCCGCGCCCCTCGGCGCGACTGACGTGGGCGAAGGCATCGATCGAGACGTCGTTCGGGACGCTGGCCATCGACTGGCGCCTGGACGGCGACCGGCTGGACATCGACCTGATCGTCCCGCCGGGCGCGACCGCGGTCCTCGACCTCCCAGTCGGCGAGGCATCCATGGGCGAGGGCGCCCACCGCGCGACGCTCGGCGCGGGAACGCACCGCCTCATCGTCCACCACGCCAGGGTCGCGGCCTGACACTCATCCCCATCCAGCGCCGACGGGCTCACTCCAGGGGTCTCGCTCCGGCGGGTCCGGGTCCGGCGACTTCAGTGGGCAGGGTGGTGCCTTCGTGCGGGGCGCGATTCGCTGTAGGCGGTGTCTATGGTGCTGGCGGGACCGCCGGCTCGGGTCGATGTGGCGCGGCGGGGTGAACCACGGCAGACCGGTTACGTCGTCGAGGTGCACGCGCCACTGGGAGTGTTCGGACTGCAACGGGTCAGGCTCGACGAGCCGGTGGTGGTGCGGGCACAGCAATACGCCGTTGGCCAGGCATGTTTCTCCGCCTGCCCACCAGGGAAGGATGTGGTGGGCTTCGCATGCCGACGGCGGTGCGGCACAGCCCGGGAAGACGCATCCCTGGTCCCGCTGCGCCAGCGCGGCCCTGATCGCGGGGGTGAACATCCGGTGGAGGCGTCCCACGTCCAGGGGGCGCGATGCGGTGCCGAGGACTATGGGGATCAGCCCCGCGTCACAGGCCAGCCGCCGCGCCTCACCCGGCGTGAGATCATCGAGTCCGTCATGGCCGAGGACCTCGACGCGGCCGAGGCCCGTGGCCAGGGTCTGGAAGTCCAGCGTGACGTGCACCTGGGGGCGGTCACCGCCGCGCCTGGGGAGCTGCCCGCCACCCCGTCGGCGGTCCTCTCGTCGATGCTCCGGTGGCCGGTTGTTCGGCGGGTCTGGCTGCCGGCGTGGCTGGCCGACCCGGAGTCCGTCGTCGACGAGTTGGTCGAGGCGGTCAGTAACCCACCCGGGCCCGAGGCGGTGACCGCCCCGGCCCCGGTACAGCCGACCGCGGAGTCCGGCCCCAGCCCGCGCGGGGGCACTCCCCCCACCATGCCCCCCCATCCCGTTGGGGCGAACGTCCCCGCAGCCGCCCCAGAGGCACCACCCGAGCCGGCCCAGCTGGCGCGGGGCGCCCAGGCCAGCGCACCGCCGGCATCGCCGAGGCGCAGCACGCTCCCGCCGTTCGAGCCGTGGACGAAGAACCACCGGCTGGGCCGAGACCTGCTCGACGGGCTCGGCGTCAACCGTGGCGCCGACCAGGCGGGGCGGGAGATCCTCGCGCGGATCATCGCCAAGGAGGGCCCGGTGCAGGGGCTGCGGATGGCCAGGCTCCTGGCCAACTCGTGCGACCTGCACAGGCTCGCGGAGAAGCGGGTGACGGACATCCTGCGCGTCGCGCCCGTGCGACCCGACGAGCACGGCTTCTACTGGCCGTCGGACGCGGCACCGGCCGAGTGGACCGGCTTCCGCCCGGACCCGGCACAGTCCCGGGCCGTTGAGGAGATCAGCCCCGTCGAGCTGGGCAACGCCATGGCCCACGCGTGCCGCGAGACGGGCGGCCTGGCCGAGGAAGAACTCTTCAGCGAGGCCCTGGCCCTGTTCGGCTACAAGAGGCGCACGGAGAAGGCAGTCGCGTGGCTCTCGCTCGCCCTCAGGGAAGCAGTCGCGAGAGGCCGGCTGTCCCAACAGGGCGAGTACTACCACCCCGCTGGTTGAGCCGCGCCCAGCCCCCAACACGCCCACGAGCCGGTCGGCGGCAAGCGCGGTGCTCAGCAACGCGGGGTCCTGGTCGACGACGGGGCGGCGAAAGAGCCTCAGGGCGGTGCCCGCGCCGGCCCGCAATACCTCCGGCGGGGCGCCCCGGAAGTGTGCCGCCGCCGCCAGCACCGAGAGCACCTCGTCGTGGATCAGCCTGGCCACCTGCTCCTTGCCGCTCGCCGAGGCCTCCGCGCGGGCGCGCACCGCTTCCGCCGCCAGGGCTTGGGCCTCGGGCCTCGCGAAGCCGGTTCAGCCGGCCCCGAATGCCGGAGAAGAGCGCGATGTAGATCACGTTCGCCGCGTGGATGGGGGTGTCGACGAGCACGGCCGGGGGTATCTCGCCCAGGAACACCGCCGCCGAGAGCAGCGGGAGGAGCGCGGAGCCGACGGTGCAGGCCGCGGCCACCCGCGGCGGGACCGTCAGCACGAGATAGGAGACGACCGCCGCCTCGAACGCCCAGGGCCACGGCAGGGTGTTCGTCGGCAGGGGGCCGGTGTGGGCGGCGTATGCGGAGAACAGCAGCGCCGCGTTCACGACCGGGGCCGCGACCCAGGCGGCGCGCAAGGCACGCCTCGGCAGGACCCCGCCGAGGGCGGCGAAGACCAGGATCTGGAGCATCAGGACGACGCCTGCCGCGTTCCACCACCACGCGAAGTCGCGCGCCTCCTGCACCATCGGGATCGCCTGACCGACGATGAGGGCCGCGCCACCCAACGAGATCAGCCGACTGACCTGGCGGTCGGTGCGGGCGCCCCCCTCCTCAGACGGCATCGCCGTCCTGGCTGGGCGGGGCCAGGATTCCGTCCTCGATCGCGCGCTGATACAGCTCGACCTTCGATCGCGCGGGTCGATCGAGGGCGGCGTACTTGGCCCGGATCCGTTGCAGGTGGCTGAGCACGGTCTCGCGCGAGATGAACAGCTGCTCCCCGACGCGTTCGGCCGTCTCGCCGGCGGCGTAGAGCGCCAGCACCTCGGCCTCGCGCGCGGTGAAGGTGGCCGCGATGACGGCGGCGTCGTCGTCCAGGGCGGCGGCCCAATCCGAGGTGGCGACCACCTCTCCACGCAGGGCGGACCGAATGGCGGCGACGACCGCGGCCGGGGGCTCCGACTTGCGGATCAGCCCCATGACTCCGGCGCGAGCAGCCTCGCGCACCATCGCGGGGCGATCGCCGCTGCTGAACGCGAGGACGGGAACGTCGAGTCGGTCGAGCCGGCGCATGTTCTGCGTCGGCGTCGAGCCGTCGGCCAACACCAGGTCCAGGAGGACGAGGTCGAGGCGTGTCGTCTGTTCGAACAGCCGCGGGACCGTCTCGACCGCGGCCACGACCTGCAGGTCGGAATGGGCGCGCAGGATGCCCATCGTCCCGAGGAGCACCGTGGGGTGGTCGTCGACGATCCCGATCCTCGCCCGCTTGCGGAGCGGCGCCTGCTGACCGGTCGTCGTCACGGCGCCATCATAGGACGCTGAGGGTCAGCCCGGCTCACGCCGAAGATAGACGTCAACGAGATCGCTGGTCCACGTCGGAATGCCCATCCCGAAGAAGTCCCTGTCCTCAGTCCAGATGGGACAATGCTGCTCGACGCGCTTGCCGAGCACCGCTCGAATCAGGATGTTCGCATCCAGAACGATCCGGCGGCGCTTCATGACGCCGACGTGACCGCTCGCGCTTCCTCACGGGCCGCTCGCCGAGCCGCGTCGAACTCTGCAACCAACTCGTCCTCGCCGACTCCGCTCTGCTCCATGAGCGCCTGCAGCTTTCCCGCAGCCGCCTGGTAGGCGGCGATGGCCTCTGCGCGATCGTCCCGCGCAGGAACGAAGACACCGACGCGGCGCCCGTGCCGCGTCACGGTCACCGGCTCGTCGCCGTCGATGTACTCAGCGAGGTCCCGCCTGAACTCCCGCACCCCGACCGTCACGCTCATCTCAATCACCACCAATGTGTCATCTGTGTGTACACATCTTATCAGACCCTCCGACCTACTGACGGATGAGTGCGGCGTGATGGGCGGGTATGCGCGGTAGGCAGGCCTCAGCGGAGCCAGACCGTCGTCTCGCCGGGGAGTTCGCCGTCGGTCAGCGGGGCGCTGGACAGCAGCACGTCGCCGGCCGGGAGGGCGACGGGGCTGGTGCCGAAGTTCATCACCGCGCGCCAGCCGTTCGGGCGCTCGATGCCCAGCACCGAGTCTGACACCTCGACCCACTCCAGCGATTCGGCGCACTCCAGCTCGTGGCGCAGCGCCAAGGCCGTGCGGTACAGGCTCAGGGTCGACGACGGGTCGGCCGACTCCGCCTCGACGGCGTACGCGCCGAACCACTCCGGCTGCGGCAGGTGCGCGCCGTTCGCGCCGAAGCCGAAGGACGCGCCGTCGGCGGTCCACGGCAGGGGCACGCGGCAGCCGTCGCGGCCGATCTCGGCGCCCTCGCTGCGGAAGAACGACGGATCCTGGCGCTCCGCGGCCGGAATCCGGCCGACCTCCTGGAGGCCCAGTTCCTCGCCCTGGTACAGGTAGGCCGACCCGGGCAGGGCGAGCATGAACAGCGTCGCGGCCCGCGCCCGGCTCAGCCCCTTGGCCTGATCGACGTCGGCCGGGTCGCCGCCGTCCAGCAGCCACTGCTTGCCGTCGTTGCCGCCGAGCGTCGCGCCCCCACCGGGGGCGGCCATCGAGATGCCCTCTCCCGCGAGGCCGTAGCGCGTGGCGTGGCGGACGACGTCGTGGTTGGAGAAGACCCACGTCGTCGAGCCGCCGATCTCGGCCGCGGCCCTCAGGTTGCGGTCGATGATCTCGTGGAAGTGCCCGGCGTCGAAGCGGGCGCGCAGCAGGTCGAAGTTGAACGTCTGGCCGAGGCCCTCGGGCGACGAGTAGCGCGCCTGGCGGTGCGGCGCCACCCACGCCTCGGCGACGGCGGTGCGCGGCGGGTCGTACTCGTTGAACACGGCGCGCCACTCGGCGTAGACGTCGTGCACTTCGTCACGGTCCCACAGCGGGTGCTGCCCGTCCTCGAACAGCTCCATCCCCTCCAACACCCTTCGATAGGCGTCGAAGGCCGGGTCCAGGTTCTTCTTCAGGCCGTGCGCGACGTCGACGCGGAACCCGTCGACCCCCCGGTCGCTCCAGAACCGCAGCGTCTTCAGGAAGTCCTCGTGGACCTCGGGGTGGTCCCAGTTGAAGTCGGGCTGCTCCTTCGCGAACAGGTGCAGGTACCACTGGCCGGGCGTGCCGTCGGGCTCGACGACCCGCTCCCACGCGCCGCCGCCGAAGATCGACGGCCAGTTGTTCGGGGGCAGCTCGCCGTCCGCGCCCTTGCCGTCGCGGAAGATGTAGCGCTCGCGCTCGGGCGAGCCCTTCCCCGCCGCGAGCGCCGCCCGGAACCACTCGTGGCGGTCCGAGGAGTGATTCGGGACGATGTCGACGACCACCTTGATGTGCGCGCCGTGCAGGGCCGCGACCATCTCGTCGAAGTCCTCCAGCGTCCCGATCTTCGGGTCGACGTCGCGGTAGTCGTCGACGTCGTACCCGCCGTCGGCCAGCGCCGACGGGTAGAACGGGCTCAGCCACACGGCATCGACGCCGAGCTCCTTGAGGTAGCCCACCTTGGACGTGATGCCCAAGAGGTCGCCGATTCCGTCGCCGTTGGCGTCGGCGAAGCTGCGCGGGTAGATCTGGTAGACGACGGCCTGGCGCCACCAATCGGGGGCGGAGAAGACATCGTGAGCGGAGAGCGTCATGGCGCGCGCCGGTCCTTCCTTGGAGTTGTTGCTGACCGCAAAAGCGCTGGTCAGGAAGATGGTGGGCACTAGTTTTGACAGTCGGATCAACTCGTGCGTCACCAGCGTAACAGCACCCGCGCCCGCGTCAACACCCGCGCCGTCAAAGACCCAGGCACCGTTGACACCCCATTTTTCTTTGTCATAAAGTTATCTCTCGACGGCGGCGCGGCACATCGCCGCCCCGTCTCACCACGTGCAAGGAGGCGCAGGGAATGAAGAGAACTGCAACAGGATCGCGATGGCGTCCCCGACGGGCCGCACGCGCGTCCGCCGGCGCGGTCGTCGCGCTCACGCTCGCGGGCGTGGCCCTCACCGCGTGCTCGCCCGCGTCGACGACCTCCGGTCAGACGACGCTGAACTTCTTCCAGTTCAAGGGCGAGGCGCTGGCCGACTTCGAGCAGATCATCGCGGAGTTCGAGGCGGAGAACCCGGACATCAAGGTGGTCCAGAACCAGCAGCCCGACGCCGACACCTCCATCCGGACCCTCCTCGTCAAGCGCCGCACGCCCGACGTGATCACGCTCAACGCCGGCGGCAAGATCGGCGAGCTCCTGCGCGCGAAGGTCTTCTACGACTTCACCGACGACCCGGTCCTGAAGACCGTCAACCCCGCCGTTCAGGACATCATCGCGGATCTGGCGGCCGACGACAGCGAGGTCAACGCGCTCGGCTACGTCAACAACGCCAACGGGATCATCTACAACAAGAAGATCTTCCGCGAGCAGGGGCTCGAGGTCCCCGAGACCTGGGACGAGCTGATCGAGGTGTGCGAGAAGCTCTCGGCCGCCGGGATCACGCCGTTCTACGGCACGCTCGCCGACTCCTGGACGGTGCTCCCGTCGTTCAACGGCATGGGCGCCTACCCCGCGAGGGACGGCTTCTTCGACCAGCTGCGCGAGCTCGGCGCCGCCGTCGGCGCGAACTCCGCCGTCTCCTTCCAGAAGGACTTCGCCGAGACCGGCGAGCGCCAGGCCACGCTCTACTCCTACGCGCAGGAGGGCTTCCGCGGCCGCACCTACGACGACGGCAACGGCGCGTTCGCCCGCGGCGAGACGGCCATGTACATGCAGGGCGTCTGGGCCATGAACCCCATCAAGCAGGCCAACCCCGACATCGAGGCGGGCATCTTCCCCTACCCGATGACTGACAGCGCGGACGATCGCCTTCTCGTCAGCGGCGTCGACGTCGCGGTCATGATCGGGCGCGACACGCCTCACATGGAGGAGGCCAAGAAGTTCGTCGAGTTCATGTTCCGCCCCGAGATCATCGAGCGGTTCGCGCAGTCCCAGAACATGATCCCCTCGGTGATCGGCGCGAAGTGGAGCGACGAACCCGCCCTCCAGGCGGTGAAGCCGTTCTTCGACAGCGGTCGGATCGCGGGCTTCATCGACCACCAGGTCCCGGCGGGCATCCCGCTCGACGCGCTGGTCGCCCGCGGCCTGATGGAGAACGACCCCGGAGCCGCCCTCGTGCGGCTCGACAGCGAGTGGGCGAAGGTCGCCGCTCGGACGATCAAGTAAGGGAGCGAGAGCGTGTCCACCTCCACATCCCCCGCGTCGGCGCCGAGCGCGCCCCGCTCCGGCGTGCGCATGCGCACCTACTACTGGATCGTCGTCCCGATGGTCCTGCTCTTCGCCTTCTTCCACACCTTCCCGGTGCTGACCGGCGTGTTCTACAGCTTCACGAACTACGCGGGCTTCGGCGACTGGAGGTTCATCGGGCTGTCGAACTACGTCAACCTCTTCCGGGACGACCGCGTGCTGGGCGCCTACGGGTTCTCGTTCCTCTTCGCGATCACCGCGACGATCCTCACCAACGTGATCTCGCTCGTGATCGCCCTAGCCCTGAACGCCAAGATCGCGGCCCGGAACTTCTTCCGCGGGGTGTTCTTCGTCCCCTACGTACTCGCGATGCTGATCGTCGGCTACGTGTTCAAGTTCCTCTTCGGCACGTCGGCACCCCGGCTGCTCTCGGGGATCCCGCTGTTCGCGGACAACATCCTGACCAACGCCACCTGGGCGTGGACGGCCATCGTCGCCCTCTCGGTCTGGCAGGCCTGCGCGTTCGCGATCATCCTGTACCTCGCCGGCCTGCAGACCATCCCGGTCGAGCTGTACGAGGCGGCGTCGCTCGACGGCGCCACGCCCTGGCAGCAGTTCCGCACCATCACCTTCCCGATGATCTGGGCGTACTTCACCATCAACATGGTGCTGAGCGTCAAGGGCTTCCTGCAGGTGTACGACGCCAGCGTCGCGCTGACGAACGGCGGGCCCGGCACCGCCACCGAGTCCGTCACCATGCTCATCCAGCGCGGCGGCCTCAGCGGCGGCGAGTTCGCCTACCAGACGGCCAACGCCGTCGTCTTCTTCATCGTCATCACCATCGTGTCGCTGATCCAGTTCAAGGGTCTCGGCACCGGGGAGGGGGACTCGTAATGAGCACCGCACAGCTGGCAACACCCACCGCGGCCCCGGCCGCGACCAACGGGACCAGGCGACGCCGTCGGCTCGGGCCCGAGCGCATCAACTGGTGGGCGACGGCGTTCATCGCCGTGGCCGCGCTCACCGTCCTCGTCCCGCTCTACCTCGCGGTGGTCGTCGCCCTGAAGACGCCGGAGCAGCTGCTGAACTCCAGCGGCTTCGAGTGGCCGACCCAGGTGCGGCTGGAGAACTTCTCCGACGCCTGGACCGCCGCCCAGTTCCCCCGGGCGCTCGCCAACACGGGGATCATCACGGTACTCACGCTGGTCCTCACGCTCCTGACGAGCTCGATCGTGTCGTGGGCCATCGCGCGCAACATGCACAAGCCGTTCTTCAAGGGCGCGTTCCTGTACTTCCTCTCCGCGATGTTCATCCCGTTCCCGATCATCATGCTGCCCCTCGTGCAGCAGACGGCGATGCTGGGGCTGGACAACAAGTGGGGCCTGGTCATCCTCTACACGGTGTTCGGGATCTCGATGAACGTGTTCATCTACACGGCCTACGTCCGTTCGATCCCCATCGAACTGGAGGAGGCCGCGCGGGTCGACGGCGCGTCGACGTGGGGCGTGTTCTGGAAGGTCATCTTCCCGCTGCTCGCCCCGATGAACGCGACGGTGGGCATCCTGACCTGCGTCTGGGCGTGGAACGACTTCATCATGCCGCTCGTCGTGCTCACGGACCCGTCCGACCGGACCCTGGTTCTCGCCCAGTCGATCTTCCAGGGCCAGTTCAACATCGACCACACGGTGTCCTTCGCCTCGTACCTGATGGCGATGGCGCCGCTGCTGATCGTCTACGTCCTCGCCCAGCGCTGGGTCATCTCCGGCGTCACCCGGGGATCGATCAAGTAGCCGCTCCGTGAGCCAGCCGCCCGCGCGAAGCGTCGGGGGGCTGGCTCAAGGAGCGTCAGCGCAGGACGTGCCGGATGGCCAGCGCGGCGGCACCGCGCGCCCAGTCGAAGAAGTCGAGGCCCTCGCCGAGCACCAGCTCGGGGAGCTGATCGCCGTCGTAGGCGTGGCGGACGATGCCGCGGCGGAGGGCCGCCTCGCGGGTGGCGAACGGGGGGACGCCCTCCCCCGCGATCAGGACCCGCTCCGGCCCGTAGGCGATCATCGCGAGCGCGACCAGCTCGCCGAGGGCCTCCGCGGCGTCGTCGAGGACGGCTCCGACGGCCGGGTCGTCGGACAGGAGGTCGGCGGGTCCGACGACCCGGCCCGCCGCCGCGCCGACGCGCGCGAGAAGGGGGTCGGTCGACAGCACCTCCCCGGCGTTGCGCCCGTCGCTCAGCCAGGCGCGGCCGAGCAGCGCCGCGAATCCCAGGTGGCCGCTCAGCAGGTGGTCGTCGACGACGGCGCCGGACCCCACGCCCAGGCCGACCGTCAGGACGACGAAGTTGTCGGTGCCGCGGCCGTGGCCGAACCAGTGCTCGGCGAGCGTCAGCGCGTCGACGTCCTTGACCGTCGCGCAGGGCAGCCCCGTCGCGTCCTCCACGGCGCGGACGATGTTGCCGCCCTCCCAGCCGAGGAAGCCCGCGGCGCGCGCGTTGCCCTCCGCGTCGACGGCGGCCTCGAGCGAGACGCCGATCGCCTCGGGGGCCCAGTCGGCGGCGTGGCGCGCGAGGAGACGCGCGATAGGGTCGGCCGTCGTCTCCGCCGGGCTCGTGTCCGCGCGCGCCTCGGCGGTGGCGTGCACGACGCCGCTCAGCCCCACGAGCGTGCCGTAGATCCGCCCGGACACGACCTTCACGCCGAGGAAGCGCGCGGCGTCGTCGACCACCTCGAGCGGTTGCCGCGGCCGGCCGATCGCGGTCGCCTGCGACTCCCCCTCGCGGAGGATCCCGGCCGAGATCAACGGCCCGGTCAGGCGCGTGAGCGAGCCCGAACCGAGCCCGAGGCGGTGGACCATGTCGGCCCGCGACAACGGTCCGTGCCTCAGCACCGCCTCGACGATCCTGCGCGAGGACGGGTCGAGGCGGGAGAGGAGCATCCCCCGATTATGGCAGCACGACCCGACGAGGCTCGGCGCAAGACCTCCGCGAGTTATCTTTGGGACAAAGAATACTCGGGTAGGCTCGTCCTCCTCCCTTACGCTTGACCACGCCCGCGCCCCGACGAAGAAGAGACGCCATGCCCGACCTCACCCGCCCGGCCCCCACGACCGACACGCTCCCCACCCAGCTCCACCTGCGCGCGGGCGGGACGTCGGTCGTCGTCGACTGCCCCGCCGCATCGACGGCGGAGGTCCTGTACTGGGGAGCCGACCTCGGCCCGCTCACGCCGACGGCACTCGCCGTCTGGGCGGACGCGCGCGTCGGGGTCGTCTCCGGCTGCTCCGACCTCGCCCCCCGCCTCTCCCTCGTCCCCACCCAGGCCGAGGGGTGGCTGGGGACGCCGGGCCTCGTCGGGTCGCGCGGCGGCCTCGGGCAGTTCTCGGCCTTCCGGCCCGTCGGCGTCGAGGTACTGGCCGCCGACGGCACGGACGGCGCCCCGACGGAGGTCAGGCTCACCGCCCACGACGACGAGGCAGACCTGCGCCTCACGGTCGAGCTCCGCCTCTCCCCCTCCGGCCTGCTGCGCGCCCGCGCCGAACTCACCAACCGCGGCGAGGACGGCTACGCCGTCGACTCCCTGCTGCTCGCGCTCCCGGTCCCCGCGTCCGAGACGCAGGTCGTCGACCAGTCCGGGCACCACCTGCGCGAGCGGGCCCTCTCGTTCCACGAGTTCACGATCGGCGCCCACGAGCAGGCCGTCCGCGTGGCGCGCGGCCACGCCGCCTCGACCATCCACGGCACCTGCGCGCCGGG
>CAYVWO010000016.1:16900-17289 GCA_964455495.1 uncultured Tessaracoccus sp. | reverse complement strand
TGCCGATGACCTTGGTCAGGCCGGCGTCGAAGACGCAGGAGGCCGGATCGGTCTCGATGTCCTTGCTCACGATGTCGTCCTCGGTGTAGACGAGGACCTTGCCGTCGGCCGCGGCCTTGACGATCGCGTTGACCTCTTCGACGGTGGTCTCGCGGGCGGCCTCGAAGGTGAGGTCGGTGGCGGAGCCGGTCGGGGTGGGAACGCGCATGGCGTAGCCGTCCAGCTTGCCCTTCAGCTCGGGCAACACGAGCGAGACGGCCTTGGCCGCGCCGGTCGTGGTGGGGACCATGTTGAGGGCCGCGGCGCGCGAGCGACGCAGATCCTTGTGCGGGCCGTCCTGGAGGTTCTGGTCCTGCGTGTACGCGTGGATGGTGGTCATGAGGCCCTTG
>CAYVWO010000016.1:12739-16890 GCA_964455495.1 uncultured Tessaracoccus sp. | reverse complement strand
TACAGGCCGTCGTTGACGCCGATCACGATGGTGATGTCCTCGTTCTTGGCCGGGGCCGAGATGATGACCTTCTTGGCGCCGGCGGCGATGTGCGCCTGTGCCTTGGTGGCGTCGGTGAAGAAGCCGGTGGACTCGATGACGATGTCCACACCCAGGTCGCCCCAGGGCAGCTGCGCGGGATCCTTCTCGGCGAAGGCCTTGATCTCCTTGCCGTCGACGATCAGCGCGTCGTCGTCGTAGGCGACCTCACCGGGGAAGCGACCCAGGATGGAGTCGTACTTGAGGAGGTGGGCCAGAGTCTTGTTGTCGGTCAGGTCGTTGACTGCGACAACATCAAGATCGGCACCCGACGCGACGAGCGCGCGGAAGTAGTTACGGCCGATGCGGCCGAAGCCGTTGATTGCAACCTTAACGGTCATGAGGAATGTGAGCCCTTTCGCTACCTTGCGCCTCAATCGGCGCATACGGACGTGGTCATCCTAACCGGCCGAACGCCCGTGGCAACTGCTGGGGTCCAATATTGGTGAGACCTACTCGCCGTCGCGCAGCTCTGGAGGGAGGCCGGCCTCCGTGCTGGGGATTCCTGCGTCCTCCGCGGCCTTGTCAGCGGTCGCTAGGAGCCTCCTGATGCGCCCGGCGATGGCGTCCTTCGTGAGGGGCGGCGTGTGAAGCTGGCCAAGCTCCTCCAGGCTGGCTTGGCGGTGGGCGAGCCGCAGCTGGCCGGCCTCGCGCAGGTGCTCGGGCACGTCGTCGCCCAGGATCTCCATGGCCCGCTCGACGCGCGCGCTGGCCGTCACCGCGGCGCGCGCCGACCGACGGAGGTTCGCGTCGTCGAAGTTCGCGAGCCGGTTGACGTTGGCCCTGACCTCCTTGCGCTTTCGGCGCCCGTCCCACTCGATCCTCGACTCGGCGGCGCCCATGCGGGTCAGGAGGTCGGCGATGGCGTCGCCGTCGCGCAGGACGACGCGCTCGACGCCGCGCACGTCGCGCGACTTGACGGCGATCCCGAGGCGCCGGGCCGCTCCGACGAGCGCGAGGGCCGCCTCGGAGCCGGGGCAGGTGATCTCCATGGACATCGACCGGCCCGGCTCGGTCAGCGAACCGCGCGCGAGGAACGCGGCGCGCCACACGGCGACCGCGTCGGCGAGCGAGCCGCCCACGACCGCGGGGGGCAGGCCGCGCACGGGGCGGCGGTTCTGATCGACGAGGCCCGTGAGGCGGGCGAGCTGCTCGCCCTCGCGCACGATGCGCACCGTGTAGCGGGGCCCCCTGCGCAGGCCGGACCCGTTGATCACGAGCAGCTCGGACTCCAGCGCGAACAGCTCGGCGATGAAGGCGCGCAGGCGGCGCGCCGCGGCGCCGGTGTCGAACTCGGCCTCGACGACGATCCGGCCGCCCACGAGGTGGAGGCCGCCGGCGAACCGCAGCATGGTCGCGATCTCAGCGCGCGCCACCGACGAATGGGGTGCGGGCACGCCTGCCAGCTCGGATTTCACCTTCTGCGTCAAAGCCACCCTGGCAGTGTGCCACACCGGGCTCGCGGCTCAGCGCGATACGACCTCACTCAGGACCGCGGCCAGGCGGTGCCGATCGTGCGTGGCGGACCCGTCGCGCGCGGCGACGTCGGCGGTGACGAGTCGGCCGCCCAACGCGGCCACGCGGCGCTCGAGGTCGCGGTCCGAGGACGCGAATCGCTCGTCGGCGATCACGACGTCGAGCCGCAGCGCCGGGGCGTGCTCGGCGAGGAGTTCGATATGCCGCGAGGCGGAGAAGCCGTCGGTCTCAGCGGCGGGCGCCACGTTCAGCACGAGGACCCGCTGCGCCGTCGTCGTCAGGATCGCCTCGGCGAGGTCCGGCACGAGCAGGTGCGGGATGACGCTGGTGAACCAGGACCCGGGCCCGAGGATGACGCTGTCGGCCTCCATGATGGCCCGCAGGGCCTCGGGACGGGCCGGGGGCTTGTCCGGAACGAGCCGGACGTGCTGCACGGTCGCCCGCGACTTGGCGACGGTCGCCTGGCCGCTGAGCGTGCAGACCTCGTCGGGCTCGAGGGGGTCGAGGCCCAGGACGTCGGCCTCGATCTCGAGCGGCACCGAGCTCATGGGCAGGACGCGGCCGCGGACGCGCAGCAGGCTGCCGACCATGTCGAGGCCGGCCACCGGGTCGCCGAGCTGCTGCCAGAGGCCGGCGATGAGGAGGTTGCCGATCGCGTGCCCGGCGAGCGGGCCGTCGCCCGCGAACCTGGCCTGGAGCACGTCGGCCCAGGCCCGCCCCTCGTGGTCGTCGGAGCACAGCGCCGCGAGCGCCATGCGCAGGTCGCCCGGGGGCAGGATGTCGAACTCATCGCGCAGGCGCCCCGACGAACCTCCGTCATCGGCCACCGTGACGACCGCGGTCAGGCGGTCGGTGATGCGCCGCAGCGCGGTCAGCGATGCGGCCAGCCCGTGCCCCCCGCCCAGCGCGACGACGCGGGGCACGTCGTGGATGTTCATTCCTTGCCCAGGTCCCGGTGGAGGACGGTGCTCGGGTAGCCCTCGTCGCGCAGGCGGTGCGCGAGTTCCTCGGACATGGATGTCGAGCGGTGCTTGCCGCCGGTGCAGCCGATGGCGACGGTCACCTGCCTCTTTCCCTCGGCCAGGTAGCCGGGGGCGACGGTGGCAAGCAGCGCCATCATGTGCACCAGGAAGTCCTGGGCCGCCCGGTGCTTGAGGACGTACTGTGCGACGTCGCGGCTGAGCCCCGACTTGGGACGCAGCTCGGGAATCCAGAACGGATTGGGCAGGAACCGGACGTCGAAGACCATGTCGGCGTCGATCGGGACGCCGTTCTTGAAGCCGAAGGAGATGAGCGAGATCTTGAGCCTGTCCGTGGCCTCGTCGCCGAAGTGATTCGAGATCCGCTGCACGAGGTGTCGGGCCGACAGCCTGCTGGTGTCGACGACGATGTCGGCCCTTGCCCGCTGGTCGGCCAGCAGCAACCGCTCGCGCCGAATGCCCTCCAGGAGGCGGTCGCCCCCCTGCAGCGGTAGCGGGCGCCGGTTCGACTCCTGGCGCTGGACGATGACGTCGTCGTCGGCCTCGAGGAACACGGTGGTGACGGTCGCGCCGAGCGCCTTGACGTCGGCAACCGCCTTGGGGAGTTGCTCGAACTGCTCGCGCGAGCGCACATCGACCACGACCGCGATGCGCGAGGTGCCGTCGCGCCACAGGGTATCGACCAAAGCCGGGATCAGGACGGGCGGCAGGTTGTCCACCACGTACCAGCCGAGGTCCTCCATGGCGTGCGCCGCCGTGCGCCGCCCCGCTCCCGACAGGCCGGTGATGAGCGCGATCTGCAACGGGTCCGTCATGGCCGCCAGCCTAACGGACGAGCCACCCCGCCGCTGGCTGAGCCGACCCCGCGAAGCGCGACCACCGCCGGTTGAGCCCCCCGCGAAGCGCCGGGTCCGCGTCGCGCCGTACTGAGCCGGCGCGCTGGGCGAAGCCCCGCCGTCGCGTCGAAGTGAAACCAATGAGCTCGCGCCGACTCCGTGTCCTTATTTTGGAGGACACAGGGCGGCATTATGGGGGGTCGACGCCCCGGCGAAGCCCCATTCCTGATGGAATAACGAGACGACGACTCGAAGGACACCAGGTGCAGACCCTCCGCAGCACAACAACCACCTTGCGGCGCGCGACCCTGATCGCACTCGCCGCCGCGCTCATCTTCCTCGGGGCCGGAACGCTCCCGGCCGACGCCGCCTCCCGATTCACCTCGACCCCGACCCCCAAGATCAGCGGCACCGCCCAGGTCGGCAAGAAACTCACCGCGAAGCCCGGGAGTTGGAAGCCCTCCAAGGGCGTGAAACTGACCTTCCAGTGGCAGCGCAACGGCACCAAGATCAAGGGCGCAACCAAGAAGACCTACACCCTCAAGACCGCCGACAAGGGCAAGAAAATCACGGTCAAGGTCACCGCCACCAAGAAGCCGCCGAGATTCGCCGGCTGGAGTCGCTGATCCCGGCGTCCTGCGAAGTCCAGTGGGAGTAGTGACGATGGTCCGCAACTGGAGTTGCACGAAATCTGGGCACGGTGTGCTGATCGGCAAGAACAGCTAACTTAGGAACTCAAGACGCCGGGACGACGAACACCGCGGTCGCTTCCGTCTGCTTT
>CAYVWO010000016.1:7373-12639 GCA_964455495.1 uncultured Tessaracoccus sp. | reverse complement strand
GTCTGCTTTTGCGCCGGATCGGTGCTACTGCGGTTGCCAACGTCGGTATGCGGACACACGCAACCGCAGTACCGAGCCGTGCGGCAATCTTCCGACGGAAGCAGCCGCAGTAGTGGCTGGCGGCCTTGGGGCCTAAGTTCTTAGGCCGTCGCACGGAGCGCCGCGGCTGCGTGGAAAGTCAACGAGCAGGAATGGCGCTCACTGGAAGGGATCGAGCAGCCGCAGCCCGGTTCCCGCGAAGTCCGCGACATTGCGCGTCACCAGGGTCAGGTCGTAGAGCAGCGCCGTCGCGGCGATCTGTTTGTCGAGGGCGTTCTCATGGTGCGGCACTCGTAACCGGCCCCAGAGCTGGGCGACATCGGCGTCTACCGGCAGGATCGCGTCGGCAAACTCACTCAGAACGTCACTCAGCCAGGACTCAAGCACGGCCGCCTGCGCGACGTCGCCACGATGCCGGACCAACTCCGCGCCGCGCCGCAACTCACCGACGGTGACAGCCGACAGGTAGACGCGCTCAGCTCCGGAGGCACACTCCGTCAGGAAGGCGCGCACGCCCGGATCAGCCCTGGTGCCCTTACGCGCCTCGCTGATCACGTTGGTGTCAACCAAATACACGTGGCGCCCGCTCGTCCTGCACGCGGGCGAAATCCTCATCGCGGCCGACGTCCGGCATCGCAGCCAGCACCTCAGCGAACGAACGGCGCCGCGGCACGAGCAGCGCCTCGGCGAGAATCGCGCGGTGCTCCGCTTCGGCGCTTCGGCCATGACTCGCCGCGCGACGCTTCAACTCAACGACGATAGCGTCGTCCACCTTGCGAACAAGCAGGCTGGATGTGCTCACGAGAACCTCCGATCGCTATCAATGATAGCGATCAAACAGCTCTCACTAAAGGTCCTCGGGGAGGCCGCGGGCGTGGAGGGCCTCGCCCGTGCGCTCGGCGTACGCGACGGCGCCGACGACGGCGGGCGTCAGCAGCAGGGCCGGGTTGCGGTCCTTGCCGCGCGCGCGGGCGGCGTCGCGGGCATCCTGCACGGCGCCGGCGAGGAACGGGATCGAGCGGATCATCAGCGCGACGGTCAGCGTCACGGCCTGCGGGTTCACGCGGACCCAGCGCAGCGGGGTCAGCGCACGGGCGAGCGCGTCCATCAGGTCCGGCGTCGACGTCGTCAGCGTCAGCATCCGCGCCGCGAGCACCGCGGCGAGCAGGTTGCCCGGCACGACGATCGCCTGCTCCGGGCGCAGCGAGACCAGTTGGTAGACGACGAGCACCGCGAGCAGGACCCACAGGTACAGCCCGATCCCGAAGACGCGGCGCGGCGGGATCGCGGAAGTGAGCAGCAGGACGGTCACCACGACGATGGCCAGCAGCGTCGCCCACCAGGAACCCACGACGATCGGGACGACGGCGACGGCCAGCATCAGCAGGTACTTCGCGCCGATGGGGAGCCGGAACAGCCAGCCGTCGCCGGGCTCGTAGATACCGAGCAGGCTCGCGTGCGCGTTCATCGCGCCATCGCCCCGACGTATCGGTCGAGCGCCTCGGCGGGAGGGCCGTCGGCGAGGACCCTTCCGTCGTCGATCACGAGGACGCGGTCGGCGTCGGCCGCGAACTCGAGGTCGTGCGTGGAGTAGACGACCTGCTGCTCCAGCGAGGCAATCGTGCGGCGCAGCGCCTGCCGGTTGCGGAGGTCGAGCAGCGTCGTCGGCTCGTCGGCGACAATCACCCGCGGCTCGACGGCGAGCACGCTGGTCAGCGCGACGAGCTGCCGCTCTCCCCCGCTGAGGTCGTAGACGCTCTGGTGCGCGACGTGCCCCACCCCGCGCTCCTCCAGTAGGCCCAGCGCGCGACGCGTGCGCTCCTTCTTGTCCCTGATCCTGCCCTGCAGGCTGAGCGCCACGTCCTCGACGGGCGTAGACATCAGCAGCTGCGCGAGAGGGTCGGTGAAGACGAAGCCGACGCGCTGCCGCAGCCGCTTCGCGTCCTTGACGGCATCGAGCCCGTCGACGACGACCCTCCCCGACGTCGGGGTGCGCAGCCCGTTGAGGAGGCGCAACAACGTCGACTTTCCGGACCCGTTGGCGCCGACGATGGCGATCCGGCGCTCCGGCAGCTCCAGCGAGATGTCGTCGAGCAGCACGCGATCCGCCTCGCCCTGGCGCCAGGCCGGGACGACGACGCTGACCGCGCGCAGCTCGATCATCGGGCGAGCAGCCTCGGGAACGCCTTGTGCACGGCGACGGCGAGGATCGCGGCGATCGCATACTTGACCATGTCGGGCACCCAGAAGGCGAGGTCCGTCAGGAAGGCCTTCCCGACGGGCATGCCCGCGGCGCGCGCCATGCCGAGCGCGCCCAACGGCCAGACGACGAGCACGCGGCTCACCATGCAGGCGAGGAAGAACCACAGCACGGTCAGCGCCGAGAGGCCCCGCTTGAGGACGGCCTGGGCGAGGAACCCGATGACGGCGGCGGAGAGGACGAACGCCACGAGGTAGCCGCCCGTCGGCCCGAACAGCACGCCGACGCCCGCCTTGCCCCCGGCGAAGACAGGCAGCCCGGCGAGGCCGACGAGGACGTAGAGGCCGACGGCCGCGGCGCCGCGCCACCAGCCGAGACACAGGCCCGCGAGCGCAACGCCGGTGAGCTGGAGCGTGATGGGCACGGGGACGATTCCGATGGGAACCGCGGGCGCAAGCGACAGCGCGGCGAGCAGGGCCGCGAACACCGCGATGTACGCGAGATCAGCAGGCGCGGCCGCGCGGCGGGCCTGGGCGTCGACGGTAGTGCTCATGAGGTTCTCCTTCGAGTCGGATGAGCCTATCTAACACCCATCTTTGAACACCGTTCAAATCTGACGGCACGCGGCCCCTGCAAGGAATTACCAGCATCGGCCCCCAACGGGCACGGCCGTGCCAGTTCGAGCGATTTGCTGGCGGATCCTTGCACTAGACCTCCGTGACCTCTCCTGTCGTCAGGTTGATCGCCTCGCCGCCGGTTCCCGCCAGCGCGATCTTCACCGCGGCGGCGAGCGTCGGGCCGAACCCAGGCACCTCGGCGATCTCCTCCACCGTCGCCTGGCGCAGCTTCCGCAGCGAGCCGAAGTAGGTAAGCAGGGCCTTGCGGCGCAGCTCCCCGAGGCCCGGGACGTCGTCCAACACGGACTCGACGAGGTTCTTGGCCCGCCGAGAGCGGTGGTGCGTGATGGCGAACCGGTGGGCCTCGTCGCGAAGGCGCTGCAGCAGATAGAGCCCCTCCGACGCCCGGGGAAGGATGAGCGGGTACTCCTCCCCCGGCAGCCACACCTCCTCCAGGCGCTTGGCCAGCCCGCACAGCGCGATCTCGTCCTCGAGCCCGAAGCGCCGCAGCACCTCGGCCGCGGCGTTGACCTGCGGGAGGCCGCCGTCGACGACGATCAGCGCGGGCGGGTAGGCAAACCGCGCGGCCTCCCCCGTCGTGGCGTCGACGCGCACCTCGGAGGAGCGGTCGTCGACGAGGCGGCGCAGGCGCCTGCTCAGCACCTCGTCCATCGCGGCGACGTCGTTGCTTCCCTCGAAGCTCTTGATGATGAACCGGCGGTACTGGCTCTTGCGGGGCATGCCGTCCTCGAACACCACCATCGACCCGACGACCTCCGTGCCCATGGTGTGCGAGATGTCGTAGCACTCGATCCGCAGCGGCGGGGAGGCGAGGCCGAGCGCGTCGGCCACCTCGTCGAGGGCCGCGTTGCGCGTCGTCAGGTCGGTGGCGCGGTGGAGGCGGGCCTGGTCGAGGGCCATCTCGGCGTTGCGGACGGCGGTGTCGAGCAGCCGGCGCTTCTCTCCCCGCAGCGGCACCTTGATGCTGACCCCGGCGCCGCGCCGCGCGCTGAGGTGGGCCGCCACCGTCGTCTCCGCCTCGACGGAGGCGAGGATGTGCGGCGGGATCTCCTGGTCCTCGGCGTAGAGCTGCTCGAGGAAGGCCTCCAGCAGGTCGGTGAGCGAGCGGTCGTCGGCGCGGTCGGCGATCCAGCCGCGCTCACCGAGGATGCGGCCATCGACGACGTGGAACACCTGCACCGCGACCTGCTGCCCGTCGTCGGCGAGGCCCACGACGTCGGCGCGGAGGCCGTCGGTCAGCACGACCGAGTTCTTCTCCTGGACGCTCTTCAGGGCCACCAACGAGTCGCGCAGCACGGCCGCGCGCTCGAAGTTCAGGTCGGCGGACGCCTGGTACATCTGCCGCTCGATCCGCCCGATGATCCCGCCGGTGTTGCCGCCCATGAACGCGCAGAAGTCCTCGGATATCTCGCGGTGCTCCTCCGCGGTGACGCGCTCGACGCAGGGGGCAGCGCACTTGCCGATGTCGCCGAGCAGGCACGGCCGCCCCGCGGCCTTCGCCCGGTTGAACACGCCCTGGGTGCAGCTGCGCATGGGGAAGACGCGCAGGAGCAGATCGACGGTGTCGCGGATGGCCCACGCCTTCCCGAACGGCCCGAAGTAGCGCACCCCGCGCTTCTTCGCGCCGCGGCCGACGAACACCCGCGGGAACTCCTCGTTCATGGTGACCGCGAGCCAGGGATAAGACTTGTCGTCGCGGTACTTGACGTTGAACCTCGGGTCGAACTGCTGGATCCAGGTGTACTCGAGCTGCAGCGCCTCAAGCTCGTTCGCGACGACCGTCCACTCGACCCTCGCGGCCGTCCGCACCATCGTCTGGGTGCGGAAGTGCAGGCCCGCCGGATCGGCGAAGTACGAGTTGAGGCGCTGGCGCAGGCTCTTCGCCTTGCCGACGTAGATGACGTTGCCGAAGGCGTCGAAGAACCGGTAGACGCCCGGATCCGTCGGGATGCTCCCGGGCGCGGGGCGGTACGTCGCGGGGTCGGCCATGGTCCCCGATCATACGTCCCCAGCCCCGCCGCTCGGCGGCCCGGGGCGTACCGTCGTCGCCGCGCCGAGGGTAGGCTCGCGGCATGTCGAATGAGGTTGATCGGGGCACCGGCCCGGGGCAGCGCGAGGAGCCGCACGCCGTCGAGTGGCGGTTCGACGACCCGGCTGCGCGACAGGCCGAGGCCGCCGCTTACCGCGCACAGATCGCCGACTTCCGCCGCCGCGGCCGGTACGCGTTCCTCGTTCGGGTGACGACGACGGTGCTCGCCATCGTGCGCATGACCCAGGGGCGACTGTCGCTGGGCGGGCTGGGCGCGGCGCTCAGCCTGATCAGCACGCTACTCGAGGACACGGAGACGCTGTTTTCCGCGATCGGCGCGTTTCTCTCCAAAAAGCACGA
>CAYVWO010000016.1:4692-7363 GCA_964455495.1 uncultured Tessaracoccus sp. | reverse complement strand
GGTACGCGTTCCTCGTTCGGGTGACGACGACGGTGCTCGCCATCGTGCTGCTCGCGGTTGGCGTCGTGCTGGTGCTTGGCTCGCTCACCACCCTGCCGGGATCGTTCCTCGCGCAGCGCTACATCCCCGGGGCCGACGGCTCCATCAGCATCCTGCGCGACGGCAACTACGCCCTCACCCACGAGTCGGGCGTGCCCCCGCGCTGCACCATCACGGACCTCGACGGCGTCGAGGTGCCCCAGGCCGCCATCTCGCTGCCCGGGGACCCGCCACTGGAGGCCAGCCTCTTCCACGCGGCCAAGGGTGGCTACCACGTGTCCTGCGAGGGCGGCAACGACGGCGTGGTCGCGTTCGCCCACGAGTCGCTCGACGTCGTGCAGAACCGGCTGCGCGGCATGGTGTTCCAGGCGCTGCCGTTCCTGATCACCGGCGTCGCGCTGTTCTACGGCGGCAAGTACGCCGCCGCGCGCATCCGTCCGGAGTCAAGCCGCCCGGTCATCCCGAGCTAGTTCACGCTCGTTGAGCCGCGCCGAAGGAGCGAAGGACGCTGCGCGTGTCGAAGCGTCAGAGCAGGGGCCGAAGGAACTCGCCCGTGGCCGAGCTCTCGGTCGCAGCGATCTGCTCGGGCGTTCCCTTCGCGACGACGGTGCCGCCGCGGGAGCCGCCGTCTGGGCCCATGTCGATGATCCAGTCCGCCGACTTGATCACGTCGAGGTTGTGCTCGATGGTCACGACGGTGTTGCCTGCGTCGACCAGGCGCTGCAGCACGGCGAGCAGGCGCCGGATGTCCTCGAAGTGCAGGCCCGTCGTCGGCTCGTCGAGCACGTAGAGGGTGCGACCCGTCGAGCGCTTCTGCAGCTCCGCGGACAGCTTGACGCGCTGCGCCTCGCCTCCCGAGAGCGTCGTCGCCGGCTGGCCGAGCCGCACGTAGCCGAGGCCGACCTCCGTGAGCGTGCGGAGGTAGCGCGCGATGGCCGGGATCGACTCGAAGAACTCGACGGCCTCGCTGATGGGCATGTCCAGCACCTCGGCGATGGTCTTGCCCTTGTAGTGCACCTCGAGCGTCTCGCGGTTGTAGCGCGCGCCGTGGCACACCTCGCACGGCACGTAGACGTCCGGCAGGAAGTTCATCTCGATCTTGATGGTGCCGTCGCCCATGCAGTTCTCGCAGCGCCCGCCCTTGACGTTGAACGAGAACCGGCCGGGCATGTAGCCGCGGACCTTCGCCTCGGGCGTCTGGGCGAACAGCGCGCGGACCTTGTCGAACACGCCCGTGTAGGTGGCCGGGTTCGAGCGCGGCGTGCGGCCGATCGGAGACTGGTCGACCTGGATCACCTTGTCGATGTTGTCCAGGCCCACGAGCGACTTGTGGCGCCCGGGAACCGCCTTCGCGCCGTAGATCGCCTTGGCCGCCGCGGTGTAGAGGATGGAGTTCACGAGCGACGACTTGCCGGAGCCTGACACGCCGGTGACGGCGATGAACGTGCCGAGCGGGAACGATACGTCCACGCCCTTCAGGTTGTGCTCGCGCGCGCCGTTGACGACGATGCGGCTCCCGTTGCCCGGCCGCCTGACGGCGGGGACGGGGATGCTGAGCCGCCCGGAAAGGTAGGCGCCGGTCTTCGAGTCGGGGTGCGAAAGCAGCTCCGCGACCGGGCCGGACACGACGACCTCGCCGCCGCCCTCCCCCGCGCCGGGGCCGATGTCGACGGCCCAGTCCGCGGCGCGGATGGTGTCCTCGTCGTGCTCGACGACGATCAGGGTGTTGCCCAGGTCGCGGAGCCGGTGCAGCGTCTCGATCAGGCGCAGGTTGTCGCGCTGGTGCAGGCCGATCGACGGCTCGTCGAGCACGTACAACACGCCGACGAGGCCGGAACCGATCTGCGTGGCCAACCGGATCCGCTGCGCCTCACCGCCGGACAGCGTGCCGGACGCCCGGGAGAGCGTCAGGTAGTCGAGGCCGACGTCGAGCAGGAACTTCAGCCGCAGGTTGATCTCCTTGATCAGCCGCGCCGCGATGGCCGCCTCGCGCTCGGTGAGCTGGAGCCCGCGCAGGAAGTCGGCCGCCTCGCCGATCGACATGTCGGCCAGCTCTGCGATGGTGCGGTCCGCCACCGTGACGGCCAGCGACGAGGGCTTGAGCCGCGTCCCGTGGCATGCCGGGCAGGCGACCTCGCGCATGTACCCTCCCCAGCGGTCGCGCGCGGCGTCGGTCTCCGCCTCGTCGTAGCGGCGCCGGATGAACGGGATGACGCCCTCGTACTTCTGCGAGAAGGACCGAACCCGGCCGAACCGGTTCCGGTAGCTGACGACGACGTTGCCCTTCGCGCCGTGCAGCAGGATGGCGCGCGCGGCAAGCGGAAGCCTCCTCCACGGCGTCGTCATCTTGAAGCCGTGCTCCTCGGCGAGCGAGGTCAGCACGTGCGCGTAGTGGGCCTTGACGGTGGGCGCGGTCCACGGCGCGATGGCGCCGTCGTCGAGCGAGAGGTCCTCGTTGGGGACGATCAGCTCGGGGTCCGGGTCGAGGAGGGTGCCGAGGCCGGAGCAGTCGGGGCAGGCTCCCCACGGGCCGTTGAACGAGAACTGCCGCGGCTCGAGCTCGTCGATGTTGACGTCGTGCTCGTTGGGGCAGCCCATCTTCTCGGAGAAGCGGCGCTCGCGCTCGGGGTCG
>CAYVWO010000016.1:0-4682 GCA_964455495.1 uncultured Tessaracoccus sp. | reverse complement strand
GTCGATGGTGACGACGCCGGACGCGAGCCCCAGCGCGGTCTCGACCGACTCGGTGATGCGCTGCTTGGCGTTCGGCCGGACGACGGCGCGGTCGACGACGACCTCGACGTCGTGCTTGCGGTTCTTGTCGATCGACGGCAGCTCGGTCAGCGGGTAAGTGGCCTTGTCGATGCGGACGCGGCTGTAGCCGTCGGAGATCAGCTGCCGGAACAGCTCGGCGTGCTCGCCCTTCCTGCCGCGGACGAGCGGGGCGAGGATCTGGAAGCGGGTGCCCTCCTCCTCCGACATCAGCCGGTCGACGATCTGCTGCGGCGTCTGCCTCCCGATGACGGCGCCGCAGACCTCGCAGTGCGGCACGCCGATGCGCGCGTACAGGAGGCGGAGGTAGTCGTAGACCTCGGTGATGGTGCCGACGGTAGAGCGCGGGTTGCGGCTGGTCGACTTCTGGTCGATCGACACCGCGGGCGACAGGCCCTCGATGAAGTCGACGTCGGGTTTGTCCATCTGCCCCAGGAACATGCGCGCGTACGCGGAAAGCGACTCGACGTAGCGCCGCTGCCCCTCCGCGAAGATGGTGTCGAATGCCAGCGACGACTTTCCCGAGCCGCTCAGTCCGGTGAAGACGATCAGCGCGTCCCTCGGCAGGTCGAGGGAGACGTTCTTCAGGTTGTGTACGCGCGCGCCACGCACGATGAGCCGATCATTCACGCCCGCCATGGTACGGGTTTGCTAACTTTGGCCCCATGCCGAAACTTCGCGCGCCGTTTTCCGCGGTCCTTGACGCGGTGCGCGAGCACACCTCGATGCTGCTGGGAACCACCATCGGCTACTCCGCCTAGGATTGGGCCGCCCCGACGGCGCTCGCCGGCTGGACCCGCAGCCACGTCGCCGCGCACCTCTCCGACGGTGCCCGCGGCATGGTCCGCGTGATCGACAGCCTCCGGGCCGGCTCCCCCCTGCACATGTACGCGTCCGCGGAGTCGCGGCATCGATCGATGGAGATGGGGGCGCTGGGCAGCGGCCTCGAACTCCAGATCGGCCTCGACACGAGCGCGAGCGAGCTCCAGGGCAAGCTGGCCGGGCTCGAGGACGACGACCAGCAGGTCGAGCTCCGCTCCGGCTACCGCCTCTCGGCCTCCACCATCCCCCTGGCGCGCCTCAGCGAGGTCGTCCTGCACCACATGGACCTCGGTTGGCGGCTCTCCGACGACGACCTTGCCCCGGTCATCGCCCGCGCGCTGCTGAAGTTCCAGGTCTGGCGCATCGGGGCCCATCCCGACATCCCGCCCACGCTGCTGATCGCCGACGAGGGCTACGAGGGCGAGGTGGGCCCCGACGGCCCGCGCGAGACCCTCCGCGGCCCGGCGGCGGACCTCACTGCCTGGCTCGCCCGCGGCGTCGAGTCGGACCGGTTGACGCGCGAGGCGTGATTGTCTGACCCCCTCACTAGGCTGGCCGCATGCGACCGATCGAGGAACTCCAGCGCCAGGTGGCCCCCTTCGAGGTGATCTCGGACTACCGGCCCTCCGGGGACCAGCCCACCGCCATCGCCGAGCTCGAACGCCGGCTGACCGCGGGCGAGAAGGACGTCGTGCTGCTGGGCGCGACGGGCACGGGCAAGACGGCAACGGTGGCGTGGCTGTCCGAGCGGCTGCAGCGCCCCATGCTGGTGATGCAGCCCAACAAGACGCTGGCCGCCCAGTTCGCGACGGAGCTGCGCGAGCTGATGCCGAACAACGCCATCGAGTACTTCGTCTCGTACTACGACTACTACCAGCCCGAGGCGTACCTGCCGCAGACGGACACCTACATCGAGAAGGACTCCTCGCTGAACGAGGAGGTCGAGCGGATGCGGCACGCGGCCACCAGCTCGCTGCTGACCAGGCGCGACGTCATCGTCGTCGCGACGGTGTCGGCGATCTACGGCCTCGGCACGCCCGAGGAGTATCTGGAGCAGCGGGTCACGCTGCGCGTGGGCGACCGGTTCGACCGCGACCAGCTGCTGCGCCACCTCGTCGACATCCAGTACGCGCGCAACGACATCGGCGGCGGCCGGGGCACGTTCCGGGTGAAGGGCGACACCGTCGAGATCTTCCCCATGTACGAGGAGAACGCGCTGCGGGTGGAGTTCTTCGGCGACGAGATCGAGCGGATCGCCACCATGCACCCGCTGACCGGCACCGTGATCCGCGAGGAGCAGGAGGCCTACGTCTTCCCTGCGTCCCACTACGTCGCGGGCCCGGAGCGCCTGGAGCGGGCGGTCTCCGGCATCGAGGCAGAGTTGGCCGAGCAGTTGAAGACCTTCGAGAAGCAGAACAAGCTGCTGGAGGCGCAGCGGCTGCGCATGCGCACCAGCTACGACATCGAGATGATGCGCCAGATCGGCACCTGCTCCGGCATCGAGAACTACTCGCGCCACATCGACGGCCGCGAGGCGCACTCCGCGCCGTCGTGCCTCGTGGACTACTTCCCCGAGGACTTCGTGCTGGTCGTCGACGAGTCGCACGTGTCCATCCCTCAGATCGGCGGCATGTACGAGGGCGACGCCTCGCGCAAGCGCACGCTCGTCGAGCACGGGTTCCGGCTGCCGAGCGCCATGGACAACCGCCCGCTGAAGTTCGACGAGTTCGTCGAGCGCATCGGCCAGACGGTGTACCTGTCGGCGACGCCGGGCCCGTACGAGATGGAGCGCGCCACCGGCATCGTCGAGCAGATCATCCGCCCGACGGGCCTCGTCGACCCCGAGGTGGTCCTCAAGCCCACGAAGGGCCAGATCAATGACCTGATGGCGGAGGTGAACCTCCGCGTCGAGCGGGGCGAGCGCGTGCTGGTGACGACGCTCACGAAGAAGATGGCCGAGGACCTGACGGACTACCTGATGGACCACGGCATCAAGACGCGCTACCTGCACTCCGACATCGACACCATCCGCCGCATCGAGCTGCTGCGCGAGCTGCGGCTCGGCGAGTACGACGTGCTGGTCGGCATCAACCTCCTCCGCGAGGGCCTCGACCTGCCCGAGGTATCGCTGGTTGCCATCCTCGACGCCGACAAGGAGGGCTTCCTGAGGTCTGAGCGCTCGCTGATCCAGACGATCGGCCGCGCGGCCCGAAACGTCGCGGGCCAGGTCCACATGTACGCGGACAAGATCACGCCGTCGATGGAGGCGGCGATCGGGGAGACGAACCGTCGCCGCGCCATCCAGGTGGCCTACAACACGGAGAACGGCATCGACCCGCAGCCGTTGCGCAAGCGCATCGCGGACGTCACGGAGATGCTGGCCCGCGAGGACGCCGACACCGACGAGCTCCTCGGCGCCGCGGGAACCGGCAAGCCCGGCCGCGGCAAGGGCCTCGACCCGTCGTCGATGGCCATCGGCGACCTGCGCCAGCTCATCCAGGATCTGACCGACCAGATGCACCAGGCGGCGGCGGAGCTCCAGTTCGAGGTCGCGGCCCGCCACCGCGACGAGATCTCCGACTTGAAGAAGGAACTCCGCCAGATGATCGAGGCGAACAAGTGATGCTTGACCGCCCACCCGATGCTCCTTACCATGACGTAAGGAGGCACGAAATGACCGCGGCGACTATGACAAGCAAGGGACAGATCACGGTCCCGAAGGACGTCCGCGATGCTCTGGGTTTGGTGACGGGTAGTCGCGTGGACTTCACCAGGACCAAGGACGGCGCCTACGAGCTTCGCGTCGAGCGCCGGCCGGTCATGGACTTGGCCGGGTCGCTGCGGTACGTCGGCCCGGCCAAGTCGATTGAGGAAATGGACGAGGCGATCGCGAGCGCCGCCGCGGAGAGCCTGCGATGATCGCGCTCGACACGAACGTGATCGTCCGCTTCCTCACCCAAGACGATGCCGACCAGGCACGGCGGGCTGTAGCCGTCTTCGCCGAGCTGACGGCGGACGAACCCGGTTTCGTATCGACGGTGGTGTGGGCCGAGTTGCACTGGGTGTTGACGCGATCCTATGGATTCGCGACGCGCGATGTCGTCGAGAGGATCGCCGGCCTCTCGGTAGCCGACGAGGTCGACGCCGAGGACCCCGCCGCGGTTGCGGCCGCGGTGTCCTCGGCCCGGAGAGGCGCAGACTTCGCGGACGCGCTCATCGACGCCGCCGCGAGGCGCGCTGGCTGCGACGACGTGGTCACGTTCGACAAGCGCGCCTCCGCCAGGCTGGGCTGGACCCTGGCCTGAGGCCGATAGCCCCCGATGGCCCGGATCACTACGCGATGACGGTCGTCACCCGCAACGTCGCGGACTTTCGGTCCTGCGGCGTCGCCATCGTCGACCCCTGGGGGTTCCGCGCCACGCAGGACGCATCGGCTCGCCACCACGCAGGACCTCAGGACGATAAGCAACCGCTGTTGCGTAAAGGCGAATAGGCAACTACAGTTGCTTGCATGGCAAGGGAACAGCTGTCACCCGTCGGGGGCGTCGCGGACGACCTCGCGGCCGTCCTCGCCCTGCGCGAGCTGGTCGAGCTCAGGGAGGACGCCGCCGTTGAGCGCGCGCTCGCCGAGGGCTGGACCTGGACCCAGGTCGCCGAAGCGCTCGGCGTCACCCGCCAAGCGGTCCACAAGCGCCACTCGCGCCGAATCGCCGCGTCGGGCATCCCGCTGAGGAGGCGAAATGACTGACCCGTCCAGCCTGCAGGACTTCGGCCAAGGCGCC